>JBHHVT010000001.1:0-31347 GCA_046754425.1 Nitrospinota bacterium
CAAGTAAGCGGAAAACAAAAACTGACCCAAGACCAGTAAAATAAAGGCGGCCCCGGGATAGGTTACGACTTTGCTCCCCGTCTCCGGCTGCAACAACAACCAGTACCATGTGGTCATCGTATGCTTTGAGCCTCTCTCACCATTAGAACCGTCCCAGTCCGCGAAGGCAATCGGAATGTAACGCCCTACTTCAAATTGCGTATCCTTTTCCTTGTTGGGAGTGGTCAGGTTCCTCTTCATCATCACCCTCCAAGTTCCGTCATGGTAGGACGCTGAAACGCTAAACCCGGCCGCCGACACATCGCTTTCTTCCATGGACTTAGAGCCTTTTGCGGTAAACATCTTGGCGGTTCCAGGCTTCTCTACGCTACCGCTGTTCCAGTATAGCATCGAAACCGCGTGGGAACCGTCGCCGTGGCCAAAGTACGGCTTTTCCATCAATTTAGGGATGACAACCGGAGTCTGTATTGCCATGGCGTCAGGAGAAAACCCGTCCCACGAAATCGCTTCGGCTATATTGTCTCCCGGTATGCTCTTGGTCCTGTCGTCCAATTCCAGCAAAAAGGCGATCTCCTTTTCCGTATAAACCGTTTTCACGATCACAAGATCATTTGCTGGTATAAAGAACCTGTCTTTTTGTATTATCTGCGGGACCAAGCGAAAGGCCGTGCCTGAAACCTCATTCCATGCGGGGTCGTTCTCGTCTTTGGGCATTGCCTCGCGGGATACGCCTTTAATAACTATCTGCCCTTCCTTGACCATCCTGTTTTCATCGGCAAGGGACATGACGTAGTTAACAACGTGCCACCGGTCCTCTACCGACAACTTGCCTGTTCCGGTTTTCTCGGCATGGAAAGAAGGCATCGGCGTATTCGGTATTCCATTTGTAATTCTGGAAAAAATATCCTCGGCTGTATAACCGCCCCTGAAGGTCCACGGCTTCGAAAAGTTCCTCGGCCATACCCTGGCGCCGCTGTCTTCCTTAAGTTTTTTCATCGTATCGCCCTTGCCCTCACGGCCATGGCACTCCCAACACTTGGCGTCTTCAAATAGCTTATGTCCTCTTTCGATGCTTTCCGGGGAGCTTGGTATTTTGCCGCTGTAATCAATCTGAGGCGGGTTGGCCTCACCCTCAAATAGATCGGTCAGGCTTTTAACGAATGCCACCAGGTCCCATCTTTCCTGTTCTTTTAGAACCTCTTTCCAGGAAGGCATTCCGGTACCCGGCATACCTTCGGAAATCCTGTTAAAGATGTCTTCATCCCTGGGAATCGAAATATCAGGGTCATACTTGCTGGTATTATACTTGTAGACACCTTCGGCGAAATTCCTCGGCGGCGGTATCAAAAATTCCGCGGCGGGGCCGTCGGCCTCTCCCTCCACACCGTGGCACCACTTGCATTTTTTCATGTATATCTTCTTGCCGTTTGCGGCGTTTCCAGTTGCGGCCTGCAACGGCGACGCGACAGCAAATGTGAGCAGTAATGCAACGGCTATATAGCCTGCCCGTCTCGAAAGTTTATTCAATTTACGCATCCGTCCCCCTTATTCACTCGCCATGCGCTTCTGTAACACGCGGATGGTGTCCAGTGTAATCGTAGAGAAAGAGTGTCGCCTTCCATACCTCTTCCTCACTTAGAATCGTGTGCCATACCGGCATTGCGGAAATCCACGGCGCGCCTTCTGAAGGAAGCCCCGGCCCACCGGTGCTTATTCTCCAGAAAACGAAGGATTCTGTAAGCTGCGCGATAGTCCCGACATCAATAAAGTTTGCCGGCAACGGGTTAAATCCATCGGCAAAAGGTCCTTTTCCCAACATCCTGTCGCCGTGGCAGTAAAAACAGTTTTTATAAAATACTACGCCGCCTTCCTGTATATTTTTTTCTAATTGCTCCTTATCTTCAACCCGGAAGGGATTTTTTAGAGTCTGTAGAGAGAACGTCTTCCCCCACGCTTTTACCGAAGATGGCGGTGCGGGGTGTATGGAGCGAAGTTCTATCGGCGCCTCGAAGCTGGGTTTCACGTACTGATATGTAACGTAAGCGCCGAAAAGGCCGACAAGCACTACTACTGCAAGCCTCGGCGCGCCTTTTGCGGGATTCGAGTACAGGTTCAGGATAGGACCGACAAGGGCATTGTAACCTTCTTCAGAATAGGTATAGATCAGCAAGACGCCAATCACGAGAACAAACATGTACATCTTCATCACGCTTGCGGGAACAACGGGCGATGTGCCGGGATGAAGCCTGGCACCCAGGAATTGAATACCGTATTTAAGCAAAAGGTATCCTATTAAAATTGCAATTATCGGTTTTAAAAATTTCATTTTACTTGTTACTCTTTCACTTCTTTCATCACTTACTTGCTACCAATGCATCTACCATCATGTGAAATTCCGCAACCGTCATTCTCTTCGCGAAATCAGGCGGCATCATGTCAGGTTCGAAATTTTCCTTGTCTGCTATAAAGGCATTCGGGTTCAATATGGATTCCTTAATGTACTGCTCTGCCGACATTCCTTTTTTACTCTTACCGGCCCTTGCGCCGATATGCGTAAGGTCGGGTCCTACTTCTCCGCCCTCCTCGATTAACGGGTGCGTATGGCATGTGGCACATTCGAACTTCGCCAAAGCTTCTTTCGCGTTTGCCGCCACCTGTATCTCCTGCGGCTCCTCTTCTTCCCCTGCCGAGACTTCACCCGATGGCAAAGATACCGTTACATCCACCCCCGAAACCGACTGCAGGAAGGCAATCACCGCATCAATCTCAACTTCCGACAGCCCTATCGCGCCTTTGTTTATAACCGGCATCGGGCTTAAAGTGTCGTTAGATCCTTTTTTTCCAAAACCAGCTACAACGAATGCCGACGGATCATGCATCGATTCACGAAGGTATTCTTCTCCGTTTGTAGCTTTAGCTTTATAGCGCGGGTCCTTTATCCGGTCAGCGGCACGCACGCCTACGGGCGGGCCGTCCTTGCCCGCGGCTTCAAGAACCGGAGCCCTTCCGCCAACCGGGTTGTGGCAGAGAGTACAAGTACCTTTACCGTGGAATATCTTATTGCCAAACGCTATGAACTGCTCTATTGTAATGTCGCCTGATAATTTTTCTTCCACCGGCGGCGGCTCCGGGACAACCAGCGGGATGGCATATTTTGTAAAACCTACGAACCCAAGCATTACAATAAGGGAGAAGGTAACTATCTTTACTATATGCAACATATCAATTACCCGTTTCCATTGCCGCTCCCGCAGCCAGTTTCTTCTCTTTTTTAGTCGCCAGAATCGGCATCCAGAACATGAACAGGACGAGCGCTATAAAAATTCATACAATTACAGTTACCACGCTTGCCGCGTATGGCAGCGTTGGAGTAAAAGCTTCGGTGGAATTGTCCCTGAAGATTGTATAAACGTGCCAGTGCTGCCGTATGGCGGACCTGACGTATCCCATGAGCCCCATCAGCCAGGTAAAGGAAATGGCAAGCAGGAAAAGCGCGTACTGTGATCGCACCGGCATTTTCCCCCAGCGCATTTCACCAACTTCACCCGAACCCCTGAACATGAACACGTCCATAATGGAAGACACAATAAGTACAAAAAACGTCGTGGACACCTGCGGCACGGAGAGGCCGATGCGTACGCTGGCCGGCAGGTAATAACTATATACGCTTAGTGAGAGCACGTTTACGACGGCCGCGATATACAGGCCTATCTGTATGGAAGTGCCGTGTACAGCCCAGAAACCTTCACTCTTTAGCTTAATATTGCTTCTCCTTAGAATCTGATAACTTAAAAATGTGGAAATGATGAGGATGTTAACAGCGCCGTTTTTAGCCGCCATGACCCCAAAAAAGCCCAGTACCGGGTGATGCGCATCGCCTATCTGGCTCAATTCTTTCGATGTCATTATGATCGTATGAGGAGTAAACCAGACAAGGAACGCTGTGATAATAATAAACCCCAACGGCGTTATCATGAATTTATAGCGGTCCGACCCGGGGGAACGCCCCAAGCTGCACCATAAGTAGTAGTTGGCTGAAAGGAAAAGCGCGCCTATAAGAACCGCCTGAAGGATGAACAGCCAGGCAAAAACGCCCCCCATCAGGGTTATCCCCATCTGCTGGGAATACGCGTAAACTTCCTTAGTGAGCCAGTAACCGGCGAACGGAAGCGGCAGAAGACCTGCCATTGTGACAAAAAACGAAATGTAACCGGTCCAGTCGTAATGCGCCCTGTCTTTCGGATCCGTAGAGGAGATGTATTTATACGCCGCAAAGGCCGCGGTCAGGGAGCCTCCGTATGCAATATTGGCTATGAACCTGTGCAGATTTAATGGACCCCATAAAGGACCGGCCATTGCGTCCCATACGCTTCCCAAAAAGGTTCCGTCTTCAGCTACCCCGGAAGGAGCCATCATGAAAGAAGCCCATGAGTTTGATACAAACATGAGCGTCATGCCCGCGCCGTTCAAGCAGAGCCCCAGCACGGAGTGGAGTTTTTTTAACTTCCCCTCCGTCATCTTGTCCCAACCGTAATAATAGGTGTACAGGAAAAAACTTTCGGCAAAAAACACGAGCGCGTAGAAAACCATAACATTGCCGAAAACGCTGACGAGGTACTTCATGAAATCCGGGTAAAAAACCACCAGCATTATGGACAAGAGACCGCCGAAGCTTGCCGCCAGAGAAAAGCCGGTCATTGCCACTTTCAACGTTTCATGCGCCATCCGGTCATAGCGCGGGTCCTTCGAGAAAATCCCGATAAGCTCAATAACCCATACATAAATAGGAACGCCTAAAACGAACGCGGCGAAGAACAGATGCAGCTGCGCCACAAACCATACGCCAAGACGGCTATTCCAGCCGCCTACTACCGGGTAATCACGCGTCTCAAGCTTCGGTGCGGGCATTGGTTTCCATGTAAGGAGATCCTCGGCTTCCGCCTCACCCTCACCCTCCGACACGGCAGCTTCATCGCTCGGCGCCTCTGCTTCCGCGGCATAAGCGTTTGGCACAAAGCTTTCCAAACGCGGCCATTGCTTAACGGTAAAAAGGCTGAGAATTAAAGCAAGTGCAATTAAAACCGAGGCGGCTTTGAAAATCTTATAAAATGGCAAACCTGTCACTCCTCCCACCCCTTGCGCTACACGTCGAGGCATAATATCCCTTGAACAACTGAACAACGACTAAACATCAATGTCCGCTTCCAGACGGGAAAAGCTCAAGGCCCTGATAACTCTGCAAAGCGTTGTCGAGGATAAAGAAAATAATACCGAATACCACAATGGATATGGCAACCGTAATAAGTTTACTTTTCAATGATCCCCCCATCTGCGCGGGCCTTCACAATGACCCCCTCTATCAAGCACTCAATAAAAAACAGTCAACACCCTTGTCCGTCCTTGTTAATACAAAAAACATGCCGTTTAACTCGATTGTTAACAAACATTTCGTATAACCGCCTATTTCAGCCTGAATTCATAATCCAGACTGCAAAAACTAGATCCTAAAATCAGGCGTGTAAAAATAATCAATTAGCAGTGTGGGTCAAAATGTCGAGCAATAATAAACGAAATATTAAAACGTCTCGTTAAACTCTATGAAATAAGTTTTAATCTTTGTCACCGCAATCGGCACAGTAACCGAAAAGGTTCAAAAAGTTTAAAACGGAAAACTTAATGCTGTTAAAATAATGACATTTACAGCTTTTTTTGACATTATAAGCCTTCTATAGATTGGCTGGGCAAACGGTATAATAATTGATGTATTACTGATGAGTCTTATCGGGAATACAATAGGAATAACATGAATACAATAGGGATAAGCGATTGGTTTCAAATAATGTTACGTCTGGTTCCGACCCGTCCGTAACTAAATTCACACAGTTTAAGTTCCTGATCATCTCTTTTCTTTTGATTGTAGGACTTTTACCCGGTCTATTTGGATTAGCGGCAATCTACGAAAAAAGCAAAAATGAACTAATTGCCTCAAAAGGCTTCTACTTCAAGGAGGTCGCCAAGTTTACGGCCTACCAGATAGAAACGACTTTGAAGGAAAAGCTTTCAACAATCGACAGGCTTGCCCGTTTGCCCATCGTTAACAGCATACTCATTTCTCCCCACAATAAAAAGAAAAGCAATATTAACAATTTCAAAAGAGTAATTGAGCCTGAAATGGCTAATAAAGGCATTATATTCAAGATTTATAATACCTCTGGAGAGGCTGTTTTCAATAGTGAGATTATATACCCGGAAATTGATATTGGAAAAATAAGCACCTTAAAAAACATGGCTGAAATTGATAAAAAATATGTATCAGACGTGATAGACCCTCCGGAAGGAGAGTCGCATTACTTCATAGAAATATATTCTCCTATTATGGACGAAAAAGGAGAAAATATCGGATCCATTCAGGCAAAATATATAGTTGACCAGCTGTTCGATACTATAAAGAACACGAAAATTGGCGATACAGGACACGCCAACCTTGTTATCTCCAGCGGACTGATTCTCGTCTGCCCTATTTTTACGCCAAAAAAACACCGTATTAGCGATAATTTGTTAAACACGATTACAAGCGGCTCGGGTTGGCAAGTTGTTGATGACGACGGTCATGGCGGTCATGGTTCGCTGGTGGGGTATTCATCAGTAAATTTGAATAAAGCCGGTCTGCATCCGGACAGTTTCGGCAAAAAGGAATGGTTTGTTTACACCCGTCAGGAACCAAGTGAAACTTTTAAACCGTTAAATGATTTCAGGAAAGCAGTCATATTGTACGCAATTCTGCTTGTTGCCCTGGTACTGGCACTTGGATTTTTTGGTTTTCGCCAAATAATGAAAGCACAAAAGGCTCACCAGGCCGAGGTTATACATCGGGAGAAAACTGAATCTATCAGGCGCTACATGGACTCATTCCAGGAGATGATGTTCGACCCTTTGGACGAGTTTGGCACATGGATCGATGAAATTGATGCGAGAAGCGGAAGTGATAAAACCGCTTTAGTTAAAATAAAAAAAATCAGGCATTATCTATCGAGCATCGACAGCCTGATAGATCAACTCCGGTACTATACAAAGACAAATGACATCAGTTTCGAACCTGTTGATCTGAATAATATTACAGACAGCTCAATTTCCCTGCTGGATTACATGATAACTAAAAAGAACATATCGGTAACGCGGGTGCAGCCAGATGGGCGGCTTCCCCTGCTGGGACAGCCAAAATTATTGAACATAGTGATTTTAAACATAGTTTTGAATGCAATTCATGCCTTGGGCGAAAATGGAGAGATTAAAGTAGTAATCGAAAAAA
The DNA here is from genome assembly GCA_046754425.1 of Nitrospinota bacterium. Taxonomy (GTDB): domain Bacteria; phylum Nitrospinota_A; class UBA7883; order JACRGQ01; family JACRGQ01; genus JBHHVT01. The sequence goes on from JBHHVT010000001.1 coordinate 7,310, forward strand.
ACAGCGACTGGGCAGTTTGTAAAATCTCTGACAACGGTAAAGGCATTCCTAAAGAGGTAATAGATCATATTTATGACCCATTTTTCTCGACAAAAAAAGGACACAAAAACTACGGATTGGGACTTTCCGTAAGCAGGGGAATAATAGAGGAACATGGGGGCAGCATTTCAGTTGAAAGCACCGAAGGAAAAGGCACTGAAGTAACTATTAAACTTAAACTTAACATTACCGAACCAGAATTAAACATTCGGGAACCGCTTCATACGTCCGGTTAGAAAGCCTGGCCACAATACATTCTAATCACTAAATACTCTCGCCTCCTCATACATCCGATAAGATAGCCTAAACGTAATATATCGGCGGCAAAAGAAAAGGTTAACGTTCTGTTACTTTTTTTGGTAAAATTAGGTTTCGGGGGAAATGGAGATGTTCAGCAATGGGGGAAATAACATAGTTCGTGGACAGGAAATCTCATATATTTCCTTGATATATAACAGATTAACTGCCAAATCGAAAGGGAGCGTACTGATTTGTCCGGTAAACCGATACTCATAATTGACGATGATAAATCAATTTGTAAAACCCTGAAACTTCATTTCGAACGTCAGGGGTCAACCGTCATAACAGCGCACTATGCGACTGAAGGGTTGCAGGCGCTCGAATCACTGTCGTCGGCAATCATTATACTCGATATAAGATTGCCAGACGGTAATGGCATAGATCTTTTGGAGAAAATTCGTCGTAAGAGTGAAAATTTTTATTCGATAATTATCACTGCGTATCCTGATATGGAATCAACGGTCAAAGCCGTGCAAAGCGGCGTTGGCGAGTACATACACAAGCCGATTGATATACAGGAAGTCGACACCGCTGTTGAGAACGCCAAGAGTTTCTTTTCCAACTTGAGTGAACAGGAAGCGCCTTTTATACCCGTTCCGGAGTACGATCCGAACTCCTCCCATTTTATCGGTAAAAGTTTCACCATGAAGGAGCTTTTCAAAACTGTCGGAATGGTATCCATGAGCAAAGCCACTGTGCATATCACGGGAGAAAGCGGTACCGGTAAGGAACTTGTGGCAAAGGCGATACACCAAAACAGCAAGGATAGAAACGCCCCGTTTATCTCCATTAACTGTTCCGCCATAGTAGACACGTTACTTGAGTCGGAACTATTTGGTCATGCCAGGGGAGCTTTTACAGGCGCGTACAACAATAAAGAAGGTAAGTTCGCGCTGGCCGGGAATGGCACCATTTTCCTTGACGAAATAAGCGAAATGAGTTTAAACCTGCAGGCAAAACTGCTGCGCGTTTTACAAGAGCGTGAATTCGAATTGGTCGGCGGAAAAGAGACAATCAAAGCCAACTGCAGAATAATTTCGGCAACAAATAATATCCTCGAACAGCGGGTTAAAGATGGCGCATTTCGCGAGGACCTGTACTATCGGCTGAAAGTCATAAATATTCACATTCCTCCTCTTCGCGACAGGAGGGAAGACATTCCATACCTCGTACTTCATTTCCTTTCAAAAACGAACAATGAGATAAATAAGAAGATACGATACGTTTCTCAAGATACCATTGATTATCTGGTTTCCCGCGAATGGACGGGGAACGTCCGTGAATTGGAAAACACTATTACTCATGTCGCTACCATGTCGCGCGGCGACAAACTTCTAAAAAAACAGTTCACCTCCTTAATGTCGGCGGATATGTATTCAGAAGTGGAGAAACAAGCGCCTCCTTCTCAGGCGTCGGAATCTTCCCCGTCTCATCCAAAAGAACAGACGCCCTTGTCACTGAACGAAATGGAAAAAGTACAGGTGAAAAATACTTTGGAGCATACCAAGTGGCACAAGGGGAAAGCGTGCGAAATATTAGGTATAAGCCGGCCAAGGCTTGATAGAAAAATAAAAAAATACGGTCTAAAACCCAATCAGTTCTTCATAGCCGAGAGCATGTAAAATGCCGGCTGTATATGTCATTCCTAAGGAAAAACCATGAATGCGTTAAATGATCTGGCAGTTCTCATACAGCAGGGGGAAAACACAAAAGCGGTTGAGTGCGCCGGAAACCTTCTGAACAATTCCTGTTCGGTGGAAGAGATCGTTAGCGCCGTTTCAAAAGGACTGTTTATATTACGCAACAAATGCACCATAGAGAATTTCCAGCTTCTCGACGTTCTTCTGGCAAGCCGGGCAATGGTGGAAGTCGTCGATGAATGTATTGCCAGAAAACTGGAAGACAACATGGACAAGATGGCCGAGCAACATGAAGTTGAAAACATTGTGCCTAATAAAAAAACAATCGTGCTTGGCACAATCCAGGGCGATGTGCATGACCTCGGGAAACATGTGGTCGCGACCCTATGCCGTTTCAGCAATTTTAACGTCGTAAATCTGGGCAAAGATGTACCCGTGGACGCCTTTGTTAAAGCGGCAATAAATGAAAAAGCGGACTTCGTGGGCGTATCGAGCCTGATGACTGTCTGTCTACCAAAAATAAAACATATAAAAGATGAACTGGTAATGAAGGGCCACCAACATATCAAGATCGTCGGAGGAGGTGCCGCCGTACAGCAAAGCAGTGCTGATACCCTTAATCTTGACTATCTGGCTTATGATTCATTTGATGGACTCGACTATTTTAGTAATTCCACGTAACAAAAAACGGTTAGCGGCTCTAATCTGGAGTTATGTATAAAAATAACTTCCTACCGGCCTATGCTCCGCTCAACAGAGCCGATGAAGCCAATGGATAAAGTCCGTTCCGTAATCCGCTTTCAGAAAAGCGACAGGCCGCCTGTAATACCGGAATTGATTGCGGTTACCGCCACCATGGCCGGAGTATCACCGAAAGATTATGTCCGCTCCGGACAGTTAATCGCCGAGTGCCAGCTTGATGCCCGCAGAAAGATCGGTCACGACGCGCTTTTTGCCATGGCCGATCTTTGCGTTGAGGCGGAAGCCGTCGGCTGCGCGGTCAAGTTTCCGGAAGACAATTACCCTCACATCAAAAACATCGTTATTAGGGAAGTCTCCGATTTAAAACACATCGGTATTCCAAATCCGAAATCCGACGGCCGTATGCCGGAACTTTTAAAAGCCGTAAGGCTTCTGAAAAAAAACAGCCGCGGCGAGGTCCCCGTCATGGCCCACGTAACGGGTCCTCTTACCATTGCTTCGCGGATTATGGATATTGAAAAAATGCTTTACATGATTGTGGACCATCCAAACCAATTCAGGAGTCTGCTCGATTTTTGTCTGGACGTGTCGCTTACTTTCGCTGCCGCCCTGTTAAAAGAAGGGGCTGACGGTATCATCGTGTTTGACCCCACTGCGTCACCTTTTGTTTTATCTGAAAAAATTTTTAAAGAGTTCGAACTGAACCCGCTTCGAGTTCTTTTTTCCAAAATAAGGGAGACTAATCCGGAGGCGATTAGATGGTACTCGGTGGCGGGTCCGGTTCAGGACAATTTCTCAATCCTCGGTTCCGTCTCGGCGGACATTTCCACAATTGACTACATGGTGCCTATTGAAACAGCCATGAGATATTCAAGCTCAACGGTGATAAACGGCAACATAAAACCAAACCTTTTCATTGAAGGAAACAATGACGACATACTGAAAGAGGCGGCCGGACTATTGGCCGCTACCCGTTCAATGGAACGGTTTATTCTTGGAAGCGGTTGCGAAGTGCCTCTGTATTCCAAAGCGGAAAAGATCGCGCTTCTTGTTGAAGCTGCGGAAAGGGAAAGATACTATTTTAATAATATAAATGAACCCGCCGAAGGTTTACAGGAGATTGCCATCCTGCCCCATAGAAAAAGGATTTACAGCCTGCCAGGCAGCACCATGCTGGAGGCGGTTCGGGAGGCGGGCATATCCATTACCAGTTATTGTCATCCCTCAGGCTCGTGCGGGAAATGCGTCGTACGGATAAATAAGGGCAAACCGGCCTCTCCTGAAAAGATTGAAAAACTACAGTTGGAAACACAGGCAAACCACCCTGACGATCGTCTTGCCTGCTACCTGAAGATTCAGGGGCCAATGGAAATATACATACCATACAAAAACAGGATATTCAGACACCAGTTGGAAGTGCCGGATGAACTGTATGACACATCCGTAAACCAAAAGCTTCAAGAAAAAGGGCTGGCGCCAAATATCGTAACTGAACTGATTGATATATCGGACCTGCAGAATATGAATCCAACATCTTATGACGAATGGATTTCCAGTAAGTTTGATTCGTTCCAGGCGGCCCCCGGATTAATCGGCAAACTGCTTCCATTGGTTTTAATAAAAATAGAAAAGGCTTTTGGCGTTCTGGACTTAAACAGGCGTGAAATTATTGACTTTTCGCGCTCGGACAATAATTACGGTCTCGCGCTGGATATAGGCACAACCACAATCTCCGCGTACCTTCATGACCTGCAAAACGGCGAACTCAAATGTGTCGGTCTGGCGGAAAACAGTCAATCCCAGTGGGGGCTCGATGTTATAACGCGAGCTACCAATACAATTCAGGACCCTTCACTCCTGCCGAAAATGCAGGAAAAACTTGTTGAGGAGATAAACGGTATAATTGCGTATTTCCATGACAACTATTCGATTCCCAGCAATAAAATCTGCGACATAACGATCGTTGCAAATCCCGTTATCACACAACTTTTTTTGGGGCTTAGTCCGGAATCTATTTCCCAGTCGCCTTTTACTCCCGGCGTTTCAGACTGGGTATCCACATCCGCTAACTCTATGGGAACACGTCCAAGCCTTGCGGTAAATCGCAACTGCCGAATTGAAATACTGCCGAGCATTGGGGGTTTCGTGGGCTCCGATATCGTCGCCGGTATTCTTGCAACCGGCGTCCATAAGGAAAAAGAGGTTTCGCTGTTTATTGATATCGGAACGAATGGAGAAATCGTTTTAGGAAATTGTGACCGCCTTCTGTGTACATCCGTTGCGGCGGGACCCGCATTTGAGGGCGCGCACCTTTCCCACGGCCATCCGTACCAAAACGGAATTATTCACACACTGGAAATTGACGGCAACGGTGAAATACGTTACGAAACCCTGGGCGGCGCCGCTCCCATCGGCTTGTGCGGCTCCAGTTTTATAGACGCCATGGCCGCGTTTATCAGCAACGGCATAATTGACAACCGGGGGCATTTCGTGAAAAGCAAACGATGGCCGCAGATAAAAAATAATATGTTCGTGCTGGTACCGAAGCATAATACCGCCACATTTAATCCTATCGGCATTACCGCAAAAGACGTGGAAGAAATCCAGAAAGCCAAATCCGCAATACGTACCGGAATAGATCTTCTTATCCGTGAAATGAATATTTCGCCTGATATTATCCGAAATGTTTTCGTTTCCGGTTCTTTCGGCTTTGTTTTAAATATTGAAAATGCGAAAAACATCGGGATGATTCCCGATCTTCCTTCCGCTGAATTTCACCTCATAAAAAATTCGGCCGGCATCGGCTCCAGGCTGGCGCTTCTTTCCCGGAAAGCCAGAAAGGAATGCGAAGAGATAGCTTTATTCACCAAGCATGTAAACCTGGCGCACCACATTGAGTACAACGACTGCTTCATTGATAATATGCTTTTCCCTGTCTCGTCATGAAGAAATATTTCTTTAAAAGGCTGTTGGACAATGCCAACGACCTTATATGGGCCATCGATATGGAAGGCCGCTTTACATACATTAACGACAATATAAAAGCGTGGGGCTACAAAAAAGAAGAGCTGATCGGCAAGCCCTTGCTGAACATACTAAATACAAAACATATCGGGAAACGGCAAAGCAACCCTGTAAAGCTGGGAATAGAAAGAACCTTCGAGATGGAGTTACTCGATAAGCTGGGTAATGTTCATAATGTTGTCGTAAGTTCTTCACCGCTGCCCGATAATGACGGAAATATTATCGGCGTTATGGGCATCATACGAGACGTGACCGAAATGCAAAGACTTGAAGAAAAACTAAAGGTCGAAGAACGGTTAGCCTCGCTCGGCCGGCTTTCCATGGGCATTGCCCACGAAATACGAAACCCTCTTTCATCGGTCAAGATGAACCTCGCTATTCTCAGGAAAAGGCTTTCCCCCAGCGGCGATGATCTGGAACATTTCACAATCGCACAAAATGAAGTCACTAATCTTGAAAGAGTCATGAATGAACTCCTCGATTACGCCAGACCGTCACCGCTGAATTTCAACTACGAGGACCCGCACGAGGTAATTGAGGAAACATTAGCAGTGGCCAGAACGGAGTCAACCGCAAAAAACGTTACCATAATAAAACACTTCGCCGATTCTGTCCCGCTAATTCAGATTGACAGGGGAAAAGTTCACCAGGCATTGCTGAATATATTTTTAAACGCCATACAGGCATCGCATCACGGAGGAGACATTGAGATTAAAACACAAATTACGGATGAGCCGGTCAAGTCCTTAACGATTGTGACAATTGATCATGGCGACGGTATTAAACCGGAGAACCTGAAATTCGTATTCGATCCTTTCTACACTACAAAAAGGTCCGGGACAGGATTGGGACTTTCCATAGTCCGTAATATTGTAAAAAACCATAGCGGGGATATCGCGATCGAGTCGGAACCGGGCAAGGGGACCAGCGTTTACATGGAATTTCCGGCGGAGTGAGGAAAACCGGCGCCGTAATCAGGGTTTTATAACCGAGATCGATTTCAGTCCCATTTTTGTTATTCCCCACGTAAGCTGTCCCATATAGAAATATTGAACTACGCCCTTGTCATCGATAAAGAAAGTGGACGGCAGGCCGAATACCTGGTACTGACGCAAAACCTTCCCCTCTTCGTCAATAAGAACCCGAAACGTATAACCTTTTTCTTTAATGTACTTGCTTACAACTTCTTTCGATTCTTTGGCGTTTATCATCAACAGTTCCAGACCGTCCTTTTTTCGCTCTTTATAAAGTTTTTCCAGTTCGGGCATCTCTTGTATGCACGGAACGCACCATGTAGCCCAAAAGTTGATGATAAGTGGTTTCCCCTTGTATTCGGCAATAGAAGCCTTTTTACCTTCAAGATCGCTAACTGAAAATTCCGGCGCAGGAAAAGGCTTGGTCTTGGCCGGGGCCTCCATCTTCGCTTCCATACATGAAGCCGCCGTAATCAGGAAAAATAAAACGCTAAGAAACGACTTTTTCATTTTGGGCGGTTTCCTGATTTTTTAATACTTCCGGTGGATATGCAATCGGGAGCTCCCACTTCAAGACCCTCTCCGGTTCCCCACCGATATTCTTCAGCACAAGTTCAAACTCTTTGGAGTTCTCATCCACAATCGGCGGGTCGCCTTTTCTAGCGAAACGAACAACCGCCTCAAAATGATGTTTGTCCGCGGTTTGAAACCTCAGTATCCAGAAAGGCGTGGATTTTATTTCGCGGCCGCCTGACCTCATAACGGCCACCTTATCCAGGTTGAAAAGTTCCACTTCTCCTTCGTGAACCGAGAAGCTTGTAATGAAAACATGGTAATTTTTCAGATCGTATTCATCGATTAAATGTTCCGCTCCTATGGATTGAAGATATTCCGGCGTGACGTAGATAACATCGCTATAAATATCGCCTTGCCCCAGATCGTGCCTCCATACGGCGTTATGAACCTCTTTTCTAACTTCATATGAAAACCCTGATTTTGTCGTCGGATAATTTTGTTCGAGATATTTTATTATTACGTCGGCTTCCCGGCCGGAGATTTTCACGTTTTCCTTGAGCCGCATCCGTTCAACTACCTGGAACCAGCCGGCAGGTGAGAGTACCGCCGTTATCATCGCCGCTTCGCCGTGGCACTGCCTGTAACATTTTTTTTGGTATATATAGCGAAAATCATCCTGGGAAATTTCCTCCAGGTAACCGCGATTAAACAGTTCCAGCTTTACGGCACGCTTTGCCAGCCTGTAATCGGCGCTAAGGTCGTCGAATGAGTCGTAAAAAAACATGTATGAACCCGTAAAAGTAATCAGCGCGATAAACAGAACGACGCCAGCCAGGCCGACTATGGTTTTTAAAAATTTCATCATTTAAGATCAAACGCACATCGAAAACCGAAGTCGTTATATTGTCCCTTGCCGCTATCACCCAGCCTTGCTGACGAGCGGATGCTTTCCTGGGGCGTAAGCCACGATCCGCCTTTTAAGAGTCGAAGATTTTTTTTCTTGTCGTACCATCCGTCCACCCACTCCCAGGCGTTGCCCGCCATGTCGTACACGCCAAAAGGACTCTTCCCCGCCTCGAAGGAACCGACAGGCCTTGTGCCGCCCAACCGCGTTGAGCCGCCCCCTGTTTCAAGCGCGAACGAACCGACTTTCAGCTTTGCGGCAGTACCGCCCGTTCCCACAAAAACAGTATTTTCAGGGATGAATTCGTTGCCCCACGGATAGACCCTTCCGTCGTCGCCTCGCGCCGCCCGTTCCCATTCCGCTTCCGTCGGAAGTCTGCCACCGACAGATTTGCAATAATCGTCCGCCTCCTGCCAGGTGATATTGACCACCGGGTGATTTTCCAGGTTTTTCGGGTAGGAATGTTTTGGTTTAAAAAGTTTGTATTCCTTATTTGTCACCTCGGTTGCGTCTATCATGAATGCGTTTAACTTTATCTTTTCTTGTGGAGTCTCATCCGCGTACCATTCAAGTTTTGCTCTCGGATTTGCAATCTGATTTTTCAAGTCAGACATATTAACACCTACTGTTGCCATACCAGCAGGAATGGTAATCTTTCGGTTCTCCGCGGCCGAAGCGAACGACACCGCATGGGTAAGAAAGATACAGAGAACGAAGACTGCCCTCACGCAGTTTTTTTGAAAAACGTTGTCTTTTCAAGCAACATCATCAAGACGGAATATACAAGCGCCGTCCAGACAAAAATGATAAGGACGAAATATATCATATCCTTCAACGGAAAACCGCCGCGGGTTACCTCGTACCATTTCCCCGACAGCCTCTGAACGGGTGTAAGCAACGATTCCGTACCATACCTTTTGAAAAAGTAACCGACAACATCGGCTTTTACCATACCGGCTTTCAGTTGATTGCCTATTAAATCCTTCCACTCAAGCCCGCAGCTCATGTGGCAGTCTTCCAGCACCATCGGACATTCGCATGGGCATGCCAGGGAATGGGACACGCCTAAAACGGTGTTATCCTCGGCTTTGGTAAGAAAAATAAATTTGCCGCTAACAAATAAAAGGACACTTATTAACGAAATTGCTAAAACTATTATCTTTATTTTCATCTTGTTAATACCTGCTACGATTTTGCGGTCCCGGATTTTCTGCGGCGAACATAGACGATTACTCCCAGAAGCAGGATTCCCGCGCCCAGCAACAGGCCGCCGCTGTTATCTCCGAAAACACCCATCTGCATTCTCCCTCTGTACTTGATGTCAACGGACGGCTGGCTGTCCGCCTTGAAATAAGCGATGGTAAAGTTCTTAATCTCTCCCGCCTTGACGTTTTTAAATACGTACTTCGCGTATTCGAAATCCCTTTTCTCGTAAACATTCAAGCCGGCGGGAATAATCGAAAAGTCCTCGGCGCGGTACGGTTTCTGAATATGCACTTCGAGCGTGTTCACGTTGTATTCGCTTTTAACGCTGTATGTAAATTCTCTTTTAGATTGTTCCTTAACCTTGAAAGGGGCGTATTTATAGTCGACGAAAAAGTCCGGATAAGGAAGACCTATATCGACCCATTTTTTATCTCCATCATGCTTGATGTCGTAAATCTGGCAAAAATGCTGGCCCTTCGGTGAAAGGCTGCAGGCATCCGTAAGCGCCTTTACCTCTTTAGGGAGATTGAACTGCACATAACCGGGAAAAGAGTTGCGGTCCACAAATTTCCCTTCCTGCGTAACCAGCACGCCCTGCGATTCGTACTCCGGCATGATAGTTACTTTCATCCGTCCGATATTCATGTTTTTTTCGCCGGCATATACAGCCGGAAGCGCCGGCGCGGAAAAATTGAATATTAATATGACCGCCGGCAAATACCGGATCAATTTTTTATTAATTTTCATTGGCGGTTCATCTCTCCCGGCATATCAACAGCAGTGGGCATACTTTCGGCCATGGGAACGAATCTCCCGACGAGGAAGCTTTTATAGTCCGTCATCATGCCGCTTAGGATAAGGAACGAGACCGTAAGCAAAACAACTCCGCAGAATTTTTTAACTATGGTTTTTGCGAACACTGAATGCAAACGGTTAAAACCCGCCGCCAGTGCGAATCCCACTATAAGAATTACCGTTGAAACGCCGAGTGTATAAAACGCAAGCATCACCCCTCCAATATTGGCTGTTTCCAGTGTATTGGTGAGATTAAGGATAACCGTCAGGGTAGGCGTAATGCACGGCTTATACGCCAGAGCCAGCGACCCGCCAAGCAGGAAACCCGCACCGAGTACCAGTCTTTGTGTAAATAAAGGAGACGCCTCCGTTACCGACAGCCAGCCAATTAAATAGCAGCCGATAAGGCCGATAATTACGCCGCCAAACTGGTTTGCCAGTTCGAGATATCTGAAGATAATCTTGCTGACGGCGGTGGTTGTCATCCCCATCGGTACAAAGGTCAGTGTAAATCCGATAAGCGGGATAAGCGAGATGAGAAGGATTTTCTTCCATTGCGAGGGGGACGGATTGTCGCCTTCCGATTTGACGGTGGCTCCCACGATGAAAGCAAGTAAAAATGGAGTTATCTGAAGAAGGCAAAAAACCCACACGGAAAAAAAACTTGAAACACCGCCGAAAAACGCCTGGCCTATGCTCATACCAGACCCCTATCCGGATATGGACGCTTTATCTGTTTTCATGATGCTGTTAAGTCCATCGCTAATCTCTTCGTACTTTTTGATTTTCCCGACAAAAATCGAGCAGACCACACCAGCTTCGTCTACGAATAAAGTTGTAGGCGTCGTCCTTACTCCCATGCTTCGCGCCACGTCATCCCCCCCCTTAACGCTTACGGGGAAATCAAGCTCGTACTTTTTTGCGAATTCTTCCAGTTTATCGGACGTACCCTGCATCCCGATTGCCATAAACGCCAGTCCGGCATCACGGTAATCGGCCCGAGCCTTTTTTATATACTTGACTGAAGCATGCGAGCAAGGGCACCAGTCAGCGTAGTAGAAGTAAACGGTCGGCTTTCCGACAAAATCGGCCCCGCTCACATTTACGCCGCTGATTGCTTTCAGTTGAAATGACGGAATCTTGTCGCCTATTTTCAACAGATCCGGCCTGCCGGCAATCGATTGGTTTAGCAGTGCATTGAGCAATATGGCCAATGCAAAAAGAATAATTGTCTGATTTGATCGTTTGCGGATCCCGCCCGCCTGACGATCCGCATTAACGCTTTTTACACCTTCTTCAAACGCTCGGCCGGCAGTCTGTCCTGACGTATTCATCATATTTTCTCCTCCGGTTGTTCATGCTCTTTTTGAGCACAAGGATTTCGGAGTTTATCCTGATTGTTTTCGTGCTTCATGTGCATATCATCCATGCCTGACATACCTGACATGCCGCCTTCGTTTGAACCACAGGGATTCTGCGGATTGTTTTCTGGTTTTCCGAGGTTCCTTTGCACATAATCCATTTTTGAACCGTAGCCGATCTTAAGGTCGTCCCGGTTCATAAGCGCGTATTCGATCTTTCTCTTTTCAACCGGGGTTTTGTAAAGAGCTTTAAGCTTGTCATACTGGCCTATCAGCTTAAGTATGTCCTGTTCTCGAAAATCACGTTCCCAGTTGCCCACCAACGCGTTCCAAACCTGGACTATTGCCACCGCCTGGTACTCTGTAATATTCGTAAATTTCAGATCCGGCTTGGCAGTCTTGTAGTTATCGATAAATGTCTGCATATGAGGCACAACCGCAACGAAAGGAGGGCCGCACCGCGGACAATAAATCTTTATCCTTTCGTCGGTGTGACACTGCGTACAGATTTTATTCGCCAGGTTGCGCGCTTCCATCGGTGTGTATTCGATATAACCCATCGCCTTTGCTTCGGATAAGATATAGCTCCTGGCCGGGTTTTCAAAATTAAGGACTGCAAATGATGAAACCCCTATTACAGCCACACAAACCAAAATGATTAGTGTCAACTTTTTCCTGCTACGTTGCATAGGTCACCCCGATTGAATATTGTTATCCCGAATAACTAATATCATTATGACATATTTTGTAATTTTAACAATAGGATATTTATCAAGTTTTAAACCCATCCGATGCCGCGTTAAAAGTTTTGAAATAATAGAACTATTAACAATAATAACGCCGCGGCTCGATTATTTTAATTTCGGCAAAACCACTTGACTGTCACTTTATTGTTACGAAAATGGGCGCTCTTTTTCTAAACGTATTCAATTTGTTCATCTTTGCGAGACGGAGATTAAACAAAACGGATACCGATGTAGAGCGAAATCTGGGACTAAGGGTTGCTTACGGGCGGTTGATTTTTCACGATCCACAGCCGCAAGATTCATTTTTTTATCAAAATCACATCTTTTTTGAAGACGCAAAAATTTTTGAAAGTTCAAAATTTTAATTGCCGCGCAAATAACGGGTGCCTCAAGTCCTATTTGGGCTAAACTGTAACAAATCACATTTGAATACCGGTTAGGTCATGCTAAAAAAATACCAGGGTTGTCTTATTGGATTAGCGATAGGCGACGCGCTCGGTGCGCCCGTGGAATTTCTTACAATCGGAGGAATACGGTCGCGCTACGGCGTGGACGGCATCAGGGACTTTGACGAATTCCGCGGATTCGCGGAAGGCTTTTATACCGACGACACGCAGATGTCGATCGCGACCGCGCGCGGCATCATAGACGCGGAAAAACTTAAACGCGAGGGCGACGAATCGGACGCGGCGTGGTCGGTCTACAACCGATACCTCCAGTGGCTCGATACGCAAAGCGATCCGGAATTGAGAAGAGGCCCGGGCCATACCTGCCTTGAGGCGCTCGGCAGCGGTACGATGGGCTCTTTGGAAGAAAAAATTAACGATTCGAAAGGATGCGGCGGCGTTATGCGGACGGCGCCAGCAGGGCTTGCGTATCCGCCGGGCAGGGCGTTTGAGGAAGGGATGAGGTTTGCCGCCGTCACGCATGGTCATCCGTCCGGCTATCTCTCGGCGGGTTTTTTGGCCGATGCAATCGCGCGCCTTACGGAGCGAAAAACCATCGGAGACGCAATTGAGAAAAGCTCACTACTGCTGACCGGTTATGAAGGGCATGAAGAAACACTCAATAAAATCGACCTTGTGCTGGAGCTTGTTGAGAACCAGCATACCGTGGAATACGCCATCAAGACGATAGGCCCGGGATGGGTCGGCGAGGAAGCCCTTGCGATCGCCCTCTACTGTTCCCTGGTTTTTCAGGACAGCTGGGAAGAGGCCGTCCTTGCCGCCGTCAATCATTCCGGAGACAGCGATTCCACCGGCGCGATAACCGGCGCGATTATGGGCGCCGCTCTTGGCATTAGAGCCATACCCGGACGCTGGGTTAGGGACGTGGAAAATTCAAAAGAGATACTTGAACTCGCGGCAGAGATGTACGAACTTTTCGGCAGTTAACCCCGCAACAGTTTCTCCCACCGGTTTACGGGGAGGGGGAGCTCAGATGATGGAATTAAGTAAGGTGTCACCATAATACCAAGCGGGTTATAATCCCACTCTGGTGTTTAAGCAAGAATGAATTCAAAAACCGTCAAAACAGATGTGGCCGTCCTGGGTGGCGGCCCCGGAGGAACAGCGGCGGCGTTAACAGCCGCGGCGGCCGGTCTTAAATGCGTCATCGTGGATTCCGGCGAACCGGGCGGCACATGCCTTAATCGCGGCTGCGTACCGGCAAAAAGCTGGCTCGCCGTCGAGCACCATTACCGCATGACGAAGTGGGCGGAAGGCCTCGGCGGGGCCACCGCGAAAATGTACGATTTCGAAAAGATGAAGCGCCATCAGGAAAAGGTGGTGGAACTGGGCAGGAAAGGGCTGGACTCCGTTTTCCGCAAAAAAGGGGTCGAGTGGCTGAGAGGCAGCGGCGCCTTCAGTTCCAGCCGCAGTCTGTCCGTAAACGACGCTGAAATATGCGTTGAGTTCAAGCAGGCGGTGATAGCGACCGGCTCACGGCCGATAGAGATTTTCGGACAGAAGGAAAACTTTTTTAGCACGGATACGATATTCGACATTAACAAACTGCCGTCGTCGGTGGCGATAATAGGCGGTGGAGCCTCCGGAATGGAGATGGCGACGTTCTTTAGCGGCATGGGCTGCGGCGTAACGGTAATAGAGGCGCTGACCGACGTACTGCCGACCGAGGATGACGATACAACAGCGATTGTAAAACGCGAACTTAAAAAAAGCGGCGTACTGATAAAAACGGGAACGAAGGTAATCAGCGCCGAAAACAGATCCGGCGGATGCGTTATCGAAACCGACTCCGGCGAACTGGTGGCGGAAACAATGCTCACAGCTGTGGGGCGCATGCCCAATACAAAAACGCTGTCTCTCGATAAGGCCGGCGTGAGGGCCGACATCAAGGGGTTTATAGAGGTTGACGGCAGTATGGCCACGACGCAGGACGGCATATACGCAATCGGCGACGTTGCGGGTAAATCGTTGCTTGCATACACAGCGCATCACGAGGGCATTGTCGCCGCAAGGAACATAACCGGAAAACCGGCGCATATGGACTACCGATTCGTCCCTTCCATTATATTCACCAACCCGGAGGCGGCCTCCGTCGGTTACACAGAGAGCGAGTTAAAACAGGTAGGAAGGCCTTATCGCGCGGGCAAGTACTTCGTAAGGGCGCTCGCGCGCGCGCAGGCGTGCGGGGAAATAGCGGGACTCGTAAAGCTCCTTGTGGGAGAGGATGACGCCATCCTCGGTATCCATATAGCCGCGCCGCACGCGACTGAACTTATACACAGCGGCCTGATGGCGATTCAGTCCGGCATGACCGCACACCGTCTTGCAGACAGCGTCTATGGACACCCGACCTTTTCCGAGGCGATTCCCCTCGCCGCCGCGGACGCGCTGGGAATCTCCATTTATTCGTAGCCACGTTGCACGTGGAGGCCGTTAGCGGCAGGGCCGTGAAATGACATTTCGCAGGTAATTATTAAGAGGCTATCGACACTTCCGTCCAGCAGATGGGATCCACCTGCAAGGCGCTATCCCTGTTTCAGGATATCTTCTATAATTTTTCCGGCAATATCATTGCTGTTAACGTAGTAAGTACCGTCTTCGATTTTCCCTTTTAGTTCCTGAACTTTCTCGGGCCGGATTTCGGGCGTGTTTTTGATTTCTTCATGAATCTTGGCTATCTCTTTGCCGAGATCGGATACCGCAATTTTCTCCGCGCCGGATTTTGCCGCGGCCGATTCACTTCCGGATGTGGAAGAAGTGCCCGTTTTTAACGGCTTATTGGATTCTCCGGCGCCGCCTACGCGGTTTTTCTTTATGAAGTTAGGGTCGGAACCACCGACTTTCACTGTCCACCTCCTGAAATCTGCGTCCGTTCACTGTCCATGTTCACTCTGTCAATATTCCTCCAGCTTTCTTATCGGCATTGTATCAAAAAACTTTAGAAAAATTTTGCGGCTGGTGAGATAATCAGCTCGATATTCACAACCCCTTAAAAAGGTTAAAAATAACGCTTATTCTCCACTGTTTCCTATTATTCATTTCGGTATAGTGGCTGCATTACTTAACCGCGCATTTTTTCGGTATATTATCGTCTTTACTTCGTCATTACCGGATGTCGTGTTTAAACGGGTAGTTTTTCAGATTCCATACCGTCTGCAACACCGGATTTTTTTTCATTTATTTTTGATGTAGTGACGATGATAGCGCGCGCCTCGGTTATTGCCCTCGCCGCCTCTTCCGTTGGCACTGCCGCCTTTGCGAATTTAACAGAGTCGCACATCTCCAGTATGGAGATAATCTGCGGCCCTTGCCCTTCAAGGATTTTCGGCAGTTCGGATTCCAGCTCAAACGTGGTTTTTTCCATCGCGTCTATTGAGAACTCCTTTTCAAGATATTCCCGTAAACTGTCCGACAACTCCGTAAAATAGTTTTTCAGTTGACCCGATCCGAGCAGATTTTTATTTTCCAGTTCCGCGAGCCGCCTCAGGGCCGCTTCGGCAGGCGTTATAATTTCTTGCTCGATGACTTTTACCGTTTGTTTGGGCCGTTTTTTTAACCACCAGATAACTACCGCCAAAACGGCGAGCAAAAAGGCCGCCACCGCCGACGGCAAAATATACTTCCGCCAGTCGAGCACGGCCTCCGCCGGCGGGCCGATATCCAGGTTTTCGGGCTCCTTCTGGTCCTGTTTTAATACGGAAAGGATTTCAACAAAAACAGGCTCCGTCGAAACGCTGTGCGGGTTATTGTCCTTGTCCACCCAGTGCAGTGTATATACAGGCAGTTGAAACCGGCCGGTTTCGAATAGCGCGAGAGTGAAAATCAGCTTGTGCGTCCTGTCGTCCACGGGCAAGGTTTTTGAGTCCAGCAGTTCAAATGGCGCACTGTCGCCCAGAACGGCCTCCGGCTTTATCGGCGCACCGGTTTGTTGGTCCGCGGTAACAGTGATTTCGTATGTGAGCCTATCGCCGACAGCCGCCACGGCGGGATTTACGGAAGCGGTGACGACCGTATTCGCGTGAGCCGTACTTGCAACAAAAAATGCAAAAATAAAAAAACGGATAAAGATACGGTTCATCTTCCGAGCAGCGATCTTTTTTCCCGGCGTTTAAAAAATTTTATAAGCGGTGCCACGGGCGAACTCCCTGTCGATATCTTAATCCGATCTATTTTGCACGACCGGAAAAGTTTTTCCAAAATTTCCTTATCGCGCTTTATTTTGCGCTGAAATTTCCATCTGAACTCCTCGTTGGAGCTGTCCACCACAATCTCTTCACCGGTTTCCGCGTCTTTAAGCGTAATCAGACCCGCGTCCGGCAGAGTTTCCTCGGCTGGGTCGGACAGTTCCACCGCGATAATGTCATGCCTTGTCCCGGCGACGCGCAGAGGTTTTTCAAACCCACTGTCCTCAAAATCCGACACCAGGAAAACAATCGCCTTCTTTTTTACGGTCCTGTTCAACCGGTCGAGCGCTGTTTTGATATCCGTGCCCAGCCCTTTTGGAGTGAAAAACAAAAGTTCGCGAATCAGCCTCAGAACGTGCTTGCGTCCCTTCGCGGGCGGTATATAAAGCTCAACGTGGTCGGAAAAAATCAACAGGCCCACTTTGTCGTGATTTTTTATCGCGGAAAAGGCGATGGTGGCGCAGACTTCGGCGGCCAGTTCCGATTTGAATTTATCTTTCGTACCAAAGCTTCCGGATGCGGAAGCGTCCACCATAAGGATTACAGTAAGCTCCCGCGTCTCGTCGAAAATCTTTATGTAAGGCTCTCCGATGCGCGCGGTTACGTTCCAGTCTATCGAACGGACGTCGTCTCCCGGCTGGTAGGGACGCACCTCGGCGAACTCAATGCCGTGCCCCTTGAAGGCGGAGTGATACTCTCCGGAAAAAAGGGTATCGACGAGCTTTCTGGATGAAAGCTCTATATGCCGGATTTGT
The DNA here is from genome assembly GCA_046754425.1 of Nitrospinota bacterium. Taxonomy (GTDB): domain Bacteria; phylum Nitrospinota_A; class UBA7883; order JACRGQ01; family JACRGQ01; genus JBHHVT01. Next base: position 24,923 of record JBHHVT010000001.1, read on the forward strand.
TTTATTATCTCTTCGGGCAGTGTCTGCTTGTGCATCTACGATCTTTTCCTTACGGTACTTTTGGCATATGTCCCCTCCTTTTCAAGGAGGGGATGAAGGGGTGGTTTCTTTTAGTATTACAGCCCCGCCACGGCGGGACTGTACACGTCAACAGGCGAGGCGCCTGTTGTACCAAACCCTTCCGTCCCGCCGGCAGCGGGACACCTTCCCTTGAAAAGGGAAGGATTGAGGAACTGATATTCGGCAAGTCCGTTACCGACCTTAAATGCATTGTTAAACCACGACGGTTTTGGTTAATTTATCCCTTAGCATCTTTTTCATCTACGGCACCTGTACGTTATTGAAAATCTCCCGGACGATGTCGTCCGTCGTCATCTCTTCGGCTTCAGCCTCGTAGGTGGGGATTATCCTGTGGCGCAGTACGTCCATCCCTATCGCCTTCACGTCATCGGGCGTTACGTAGCCGCGGTGGCGTAAAAATGCGTGACCCTTCGCCGCCAAGGTCAGGTATATGGATGCGCGCGGCGACGCGCCGTACTCCACCAAATCTCCTATCGCTATTCCGTACTCCTTCGGGTTTCTGGATGCGAACACCAGGTCGAGCACGTATCGGTACACTTTTTCATCTACGTATATTTCGTCTATCACTTCCCGCGCGGCCATAAGGTCCGCCGCCGTTATCACCCTGCTTACGGAAGACGGAGCGCCCGCGGACATCCGTTTGACTATCTCCATCTCTTCTTCCCTGGTTGGGTAGTCGATTTTCAGTTTCATTATAAAGCGATCCACCTGCGCCTCCGGCAACGGGTATGTGCCTTCCTGCTCTATCGGGTTTTGCGTCGCCATCACCATGAAGGGTTCGTCGAGTTTGAAACCCTGCCCGCCTATCGTCACCTGTTTTTCCTGCATCGCCTCCAGCAGGGCGGACTGCACTTTTGCGGGCGCGCGGTTTATCTCGTCCGCAAGGACTATGTTTGTAAAAACCGGCCCTTTTTTTACATGGAAGTTGCCGGACTTGGCATCGTAAATCTGCGTGCCGATAAGATCCGCGGGCAAAAGGTCGGGCGTAAACTGGATTCGGCCGAAACCGAGGTCCATCGCCTGCGCGAGGGTGGTGACCGCAAGCGTTTTCGCGAGGCCCGGCACGCCTTCCAGCAAAACATGCCCCCGGCACAAAAGCGAGATAACCATCCTCTCCAAAAGCGGCCTGCGGCCTACTATGACGCGGCCGACTTCGTTGAAAAGCGTTTCGACGAATTCGCTTCGCTCTTTTGTTTTGGCGTTTATCTCCGCCACTTCACTGTTTACAACCATCTCACTATAATTCCTTAAAAAGAGATATTATACTTATTTCCCGGCGCAGCCCTTTACAAAGAATTTGAAAATATTCAGGTGCGGCTCCATCCGGGTAAGATACTCCGGGTGCCATTGCACGCCTATTATAAAGCGACCGTCCGCCGCCTCAAGCGCTTCCACTATTCCGTCCGGCGAATAGGCGGATACCTTCAGCCCGCGGCCCGGTTTTTTGACCGCCTGATGATGCGTTGAGTTAACGCGCAGCGATTTTCGCCGCACAATCTTTGACAGGCGCGAGCCGTTTTCTACATTTACCGTGTGCGCTGTCTTGCGCGGGTCGGATTTTTGTTCGTGGTCATTCGCGCGGTCGTTTTGCGAAAGAATGTCCTGGTAGAGGCTGCCGTCGAAATGAACGTTTATAAGCTGATGCCCTCCGCAGATACCAAGCAGTGGTTTTTTCATTTTAAGCGCGGCTTTCAGCAGATACAGTTCCGAAACGGTCCTGCTTTTTAACACCGTTCCCAGCTTTTTATGCCGTTTTTCTCCGTAACGCGAAGGTTCTATATCGAAGTTGCCGCCGGAGATAATAAGTCCGTCGAGTCTTTTGACCGTCGCACTTGCTTGAGACTGCGCAGTCGCAAACGGTACGACTACCGGCAGTCCGCCCGCCGCGCTGACCGCATCGGTTACCGCCTTTTTGATAAATACAATCTCGTGGCTTCCCCGCCTGTCCTCGTCTATGGATTGGGAGTCCGCCGTGATACCTATTAATGGCGCCATGTGAACGAGTATATATAAAAAGAATCAGGGAAATGTTAATTACTTATTCTTTGGCTTTAAAGGATGTTCCTGGCCTTGATATACATCTGAAGGGCCTGACCCATAAGCTGTTTCATCTGTAAGGGAAGTGGTAAGTTTAAGAAATGTTAATTGGCATGGACGGTCTTTTATTGGTGTTATTTCGATATTCAACGGTCCATTATTCATTATTTCCAACACAATTGGCGAGCTTTTCCATCCCGGCTGTATCCACGGGGCAGTTTGATGCATGCTTAAGCCCATCCGAGCGTAAGTGCTTCTGCCTTCAACCATAGCAATTAAATTATTAGGAACCGTGATTTTCTCATAGGTCATTCCCAGAATGAAATCACCTGGTCACAAACAAAATGTTTCGGGGTCGCCTAATGCGTCTGTTTTCTTTAATATTTTTTCATCCCAAAATTTCATTTCTTTCAACGCATTCAGGCCTTCTGCTACAGATAGCGTTACTCCCTTAATATTTTTTAAACGGGTAAAATGAAAACCTAGACGTAAATCTATAGAGGCTTGGCCCCACTGGTTTTCTTCGAGAGGCGGATCGAAAACTATCTCTCCACTTTGCACAGCCTTTCTAAGGTCTGGCTGAGAAAGTATCATGTCATAGAGCTTTTATCCGGCTACTGCTTGAAGGTTAGATGTTGCCCAAGATGAATTTATAGAAGTACGACCAGCAGCACTTGTAAATAAAGAGGCAGGAATTTGAATTGTTATATGCTCGGGTTCTACAGAAATTATCTTACCAACGACATATCCTTTTGATTCAGTCTCTTCTTGTAGATTTTCTATATTAATAAACCCGGAAAAAATGGTTTCATCTGTTTCAATTTCTATTAAACGTTCGCTTGAGAAAGCACCGGGTTGAATGCTACATGGAATCCTTACTTTGTCGCCGACAGTGTACTCCGACATTCTTTACCCCCTCAAAATCATTTTTATATCAGCCTCTTTTGACTTTACTTTAATTTATGTTAAATATGTTTGCAAGAGGTTTACTCAAAACAGGATCAGGTTTTTCCAGTAAGTGGAAAAGGCAAGTCTGTTTCGATTGTTAATGCTGTTCGCATTACCGGCCGACTATTTTCGCTGTTTTCTGTCCCCGCAGACTTCAGAAAGGGCAATAATGATGACTCCAACCATCTGATATCTTCTGTCTTCCGGAATTTTTTTTAGATATTTTAAAATTGTGTTTCTCAATTCCATGTAATCCTGGCCGTGAGCGCATCTGCCGACCCAATACATTCCGGCGCTGTCGAAACCGTCTATGACGCCGCCCACGTAAGCGGCCTGGGCTTCCCGGCTGATTTCCAACCACCATTCACCGGTGCCGATTTTAGGTTTATAGCCGGCAAAAATCGGGTTTATAAAAACAGAAAGCGAAAAGAATAAAGTGACAATGAAAATCGAAAAATTTCTTCCCCTCATAAAACCTCCTCAATGATGAAACTGATGCTCAATTTTACATCATAATCAGAACGCAAAGTTACCGGTTGGTTGGAATTTGTGGAAATTAAAAAGGGAGGCGGCTGGGAACCGCCTCCCTTATCTCTAAGGGGAGGTTAGAGGGTGTTCTTTTTTCAACTTCTAAGTTGCCCTTACTAATTGCAACTACTGTGCCGTAATATACTCATTGTTAAAATTCAATAAGTTATATCAATAATTGCCATTTCCGGGCAACTACCGGAAAGGGGAAACTGGAACCATAATACCGCACCAAAATAAATAACATAAATAACTCATTGTATTTAATAGTATTAACGAGAAATAACACGACTGTAACGTGTTCGTAGCAGGTGCGGTATATTCGTACCTCGAAAAAAAATATTTTAAAATCAATGATCTACAGCTTTATCAGCCAAATGTGGCATGGCTCGCGGATCGCAACTGACCGCAGGCGGCCATTATATCGGCTCCCCTGCTCTCACGCAGAGTAACCGGGATATCCTTCGCTTCCAGCTTGGCCATAAACCGCTCGATTTTTTCGTCAGAGGAAGCCGTGAACCCACTGCTGGATACTTGATTGAAGCGCAACAGATTCACCTTGGCCCTTACCCCCCTCAAGGCGACGGCCAGCTTTACGGCGTCTGAAACCGAATCATTTACAGAATCGAAAAGAATAACTTCCATTGTTATCAACCTCTGCGGCGGCAGCGGAAAATCTCTGCACGCTTTCATAAGCTCCCTGACCGGGTACTTCTTATTAATCGGCATCAGCCTTGTACGGGTTTCGTCGTCCGCGGCATGAAGAGATATCGCCAGGTTTACGCCCAGCCCAAGTTCGCCCAGCCTCCGTATCCCGGGCACGACCCCCGCCGTGGAGAGGGTTATCCTCCGCTTGCCGATACCGAACCCTTCTTTTGAATTCAGCAGTTTCAACGACTGCGCAACCGGTTCAAAGTTGTCGAGCGGTTCACCCATTCCCATCAGCACGACGTTTGTGGCAGTCCCGGCATCGGAATCGTTGTTAACCTCTATTACCTGGTTCACTATCTCACCCGGGCGAAGGCTGCGTATAAAACCATGCTTTCCCGTTTCGCAGAACACGCAACGGAACTTGCAGCCTACCTGAGTGGAAACGCAAACGGTTCTACGTTTTCCTTCCGTAATATAAACCGTTTCAACGGTAAGTCCGTCGTCCAGCTCAAAGAGGTACTTTATCGTTCCGTCTTGCGAAACTTTACGTTCCACCGTCTTCAAGCCGTCGGCAGCGTAATCTTGCGACAGTTTATCGCGCAGTGCTTTCGGGAAATCGGTCATGGCGGAAATGTTATGGCAATGTTTTTGGTAAAGCCATTTACGAAGCTGGCGCGCCCGGTAGAGAGGCTCGCCCATCGTTTTAAAGAGGTCGTCCTGCTCTTGGGACGTCAGATCTTTCAGGTTTATCCGATTTTTTTCCACTATTTCCAAGATAACCCACCTTGCAGTGGGAGGCAATATGCTGGCGCAAATGCGGACAACCACTCTGAATAAATCAAAATGGCCGGTTCAGTCTGCAAGACTGAACCAGCGTCCATTGCATGGGCAGGCAATTACGACATTCTTCGACAAGCTCAGGATGACAAAGAATAATAGTTACCGCGAGGCTCTCTGCACCAGCGCCGGCAAATCGCCTCCATACGCAGTCTGGTATAATTCCGTCGATGTCAGAAGAGAGGATGATTAATCCACAGATGAACGGCGAGGAGGCGGCGCTTGACAGATCGCTCCGGCCATCCGGTTTCGATGAGTTCGTAGGGCAAAAGTCGATTAAGGATAACCTCTCCATATATATCGAGGCCGCCATGCAGCGCGGCGAACCGCTGGATCACGCGTTGTTTTACGGTCCTCCCGGCCTGGGCAAAACAACTCTTGCTAACCTTATGGCGCATGAGATGTCCGTCCCGATACGCTCGACATCCGGCCCGGTGATAGACAAGGCGGGCGACCTTGCGGCGCTGCTTACGAACCTGTCTAATGGCGAGATACTTTTTATCGACGAGATACACAGGCTGAACCCGGCGGTAGAGGAGATTCTCTATCCGGCCATGGAGGACGGCACCATAGACCTGATGATAGGGCAGGGCCCTTCCGCCCGGTCGGTCAAGCTCGACATCCCGCCCTTTACACTTGTCGGCGCGACTACCCGCGCGGGGCTTTTAACGTCTCCGCTTCGCGACAGGTTCGGCATAACGCACCGTCTGGAGTTTTACCCTATCGACGACTTAGCGACGATTGTAAAAAGATCGGCGCGCTTAATGGAAGTGACGCTGAACGACGACGGCGCGTCGGAACTGGCCCGCCGGTCGCGCGGCACGCCGAGGATTGCCAACAGGCTGTTACGGCGCGTGAGGGATTACGCGCAGGTAAAAGGCGATGGCACCATCGATAAGGAGACGGCCGACGCGGCACTGAAAATGATCGAGATAGACGAAATGGGTTTCGATAAAATGGACCGCCGCCTTCTGTCCACGATAATCGAAAAATTCGGAGGCGGGCCCGTGGGGCTCGACACACTGGCGGCGGCAATCAGCGAAGAGAGGGAGACAATAGAAGACGTACTCGAACCGTTCCTTATCCAGAACGGATTCCTGCAAAGAACTCCGCGCGGCAGGGTTGCCGGTATGGCGGCCTACAAACATATGAAGATGGAGCCGCGTCAGGACTCTACCCAGAAATTCCTCTTCTAACCCGGATTATTCATGAAATGTCCCCTCCTTTTCAAGGAGGGGAATTGAAGGGGTGGTTTTCCTTTTTGTTTTAACCCTTCCGCCGCTTACGCGGCGCCTTCCCTTGAAAAGGGAAGGACATTCCGAAAATACACTCTGTCTTTTTGC
>JBHHVT010000002.1:0-29558 GCA_046754425.1 Nitrospinota bacterium
CATGGTGACCGTGGAGAACAGTACCGAAACTGAATCGGACACAGGAGATGATAACGGTGAGCATATCTGAATATATAAGGCCCGACTGTATTGTGCTGAACATGAAACCGTCGTCAAAAAACGACGTTTTCGAATCACTTTCAACGTGCCTGCGAACTGCCGGTATCTTGGACGACGCTGGGATGAAACTGCTGGTAAAAAAACTTAAAGAGAGGGAGAGCCTCAGCACTACCGGTGTTGGCGAGGAGTGGGCGATTCCTCACGCGTCGCTGGACGGTTTTCCGAAAACCGTTATCGCTGTCGGCATAGTGCCTGGCGGTGTTGATTTTGCCTCCGTGGACGACCGTGATGTGAAGGTTATCTTTATGATAGTCGGGTCGCGGGCGGTTCCGCGTTTGCACATACAGATTCTGGCGCGCATCGTCAGGATGTGCCGAAAAAAGAATATCAGGGAAAAGCTGATGGCCGCGAAGACGCCTGATGAGGTCATTGAGATATTCCGCGTTATGGACGACTGATGGAGCTGTTTGTTTGCGTGATAAATAAACCCGAACTTCTGGATGATGTGCTGACGGGACTCATTGAAGCCGGAGTCCCGGGGTGTACGATAGTCGACAGCCATGGTATGGGGAAGATCATTACGCAGGACATCCCTATATTTTCCGGTTTTAAATCGCTGTTTGCCGGAGCGCGCGAATCTAACCACATGATATTCTCGGTGATAAATGAAAAAGAAACCCTGGACATGGCAATAGACATTGTCTTGAAGATATACGGCAGTTTCGACGAGCCGAACAGCGGGATACTGTTTACGCTGCCGGTATCACGCTGCCTCGGCCTTGCGGGCGGAAGAGACTGACTCGGTTAAAGCGCGCATTTGCGGTAACTGCACGACGGACATCACGCGGCGTATTTAATCACATTACCGCTTTCTGTTTTAGGTTGTAACCGGTATGGAAGCTGTCCTTGGACTTGTCCTGATAACCGTCATAAGTTATGCGGGCTCCGTCTACATTTTCCGCAAGGATAAGCTGCCGCCGAAACTGCGCTATCTTTTTTACTCCGGTTGGGAATTCATCCTGCTTGGGTTAGCCGCCGGGCCTCTGGCGCTTAACTTTTTTCCGAGAGAGGTGCTTCATTCGTTCGATCCGGTGCTTAACCTGGGGCTTGCATGGGTGGGGTTGTTGTTTGGGACGCAGTTGAGGTACAGCGATGTTGTCAGGCTGGACAAGCGCCATCTTGCTGTTACGTTTTGGCAGGCTCTCCTGACAGGGGCGGCGGTTGGCGTCGCAAGCATCCCCGCTTTTTATTTTTTTTCCGGCTTCCCGGCCGCGGTCGATGTCTCCGCTCTGGTCGTGCTGGCCGCTTCGTCGTCCCTCTCCTCTCCCACGGTGCTTGTCCTGCTGCAAAAGGAGACCGGTTTCAGGGAGCGGGTCATTCGGTTGCTGCAGCTTATGACAAATCTTGACGCGGTAGTGGCCGTTTTTGTCGTCGGCATTGTATTTACAATTTTTCGGCCCGGCATCTCCGCCACAGACGGCGCGCTGCTTTTATTTCAGGCAGCGTTGGTCGGCATTTTACTCGGTTTTCTTTTTTACCTTCTGCCGCGTGAGAAGTTGAGCGAAAACGAACAGCTTGTAATACTGCTCGGTTTCGGTTTTTTCAGCGCGGGGATCGGGAGCGTTTTGCAGGTATCCCCGCTCTTTCTGAACATGGTATGCGGCATTTATTTAGGTAACACGCTTAAAAAGAACGACGCATTTTACAGCGTCCTGTTTCATACGGAAAAACCGATTTACGTCGTCATGCTTATCCTTGCGGGCCTGATGTTCAGAGTGCCGGAAGGAATCTGGTTGGTCGTCATAGCGACTGCGGTAGTCGTACGGCTGGGAGGTAAATACTTTTTCGTTTCCCGGCTTGTAAAAAAATTCGAGCCCGGCTTTCATTTCCCGGAAAACGGCGGTCTGGCTCTGGCTTCTCAGGGTGCCATGGCGCTTGTTATCGGATTTTCATTTTTAAATGTATTTCACGGCGAAATCGGCGAGGCGCTCTTTTCGGCCATCGTTGCCTGCGTAATGATAAATGAAATCATCGCGCCTTATCTTGTTTCCAGGGTTTTCAGGAGCGAGTAATGCCGGTACAGCTGCTTATCCTGGCCCTTCTGTTTTCTATAATGATATACCTCCCGTTCCTGCCGGGGAGCCTGCCTCCACAGAGCCCGGAGGCTACGACGGCGGTTCTGGGGTTCATTTTGCTGGCATCGTTTTTTTTCGGGCGGCTTACCGCGAAGATGTATCTGCCGCTCATAACGGGATACCTGATAGCGGGTATGTTGTTCGGGCCGTACGGGCTTGGGATTTTCCGCGGCGATGACGTTGAGCGGCTTGCGATGATAGATTCGCTGGCGCTCAGTTTTATCGCAATGGCCGCGGGCGGTGAGATGGATCGGCGACAGATCATGAAGCGGGCCACAAGAATGTTAACGATTACCGGTTTCCAGATTGTCGGCGTATTGGTCGGGATTACGGTTCTTTTTTACCTTTTACTTTATTATTCACTGTTAAACATTGCTGTTACAGGGCCGGCCATATTTTACGCGGCAATCATTCTGGGCGTTATCGCGACCGCCAATTCGCCAAGCGCTGTGGTGGCAATTATTAACGAATCAAGGGCGAAAGGGCCGGTAACGGAAACAACGCTGGGTGTAACGGTTATAAAGGACATCATGGTTATATTGCTGTTCGCATTCGCCGTTTCGTGGATTCGCTCCGACCTGGAAGGCGGCGGCGGAGCCGCGGCGGGCAAAGTATTTTACGATATTTTTATTGACCTCTTTCTATCCATTCTTGTGGGTGCGACTCTCGGTTTTTTCGTTATCATTTATCTGAAAACCTTGCGCGGTCAGATGCTGCTGTTTACCATCGGCGTGGCTGTAATTTCCAGCGAGTTGAGCTCGATTTTCGACCTTAACGAGCTGTTGGTGTGCATTATGGTTGGTTTTATTGTGCGGAACTTTTCCGAACACGGCGGCCATTTTATCCATGCCATTGAAAAAGGTTCCATGCCTGTTTTTGTCATATTTTTCACTCTCGCGGGAGCGATGCTTAATCTTGAAGCCGTTAAGCAGATGTGGTTAGCTACTGCTTTATATTTTGCCGTCCGGATTTTACTGACTTGGTTTTTCACAACTACAGCCGCCCGCGCTCTTGGGGAGTCCGATAAGATACGCAGCTACTTATGGGGCGGCTTTGTTTCGCAGGCCGGCGTAAGTCTCGGGCTGGCGGTGGTTGTAAAAAACCAGTTTCCAGACTGGGGCGCTGCGGTATCGATGCTTATCGTTGCCTCGGTGGCGGTGAATCAGCTTGCGGGACCGATAATGTTTAAATTTTCGCTGGCGGCATGCGGAGAGGCGGAAAGTAAGGATTTTGATCGTGAAAAAAAGGAAATCCAACCGGGAAAATGAGACGTTGCGAAAATAAACTAATAAAATTAACTATTTACAAAAAAAGAGATTGTTCCGATACTTAATATGAACAAGAAAAATACGCGCTATTGAAGGTCGGAAGCTATAACTAGTTGTAAATATAGGGTATATGGGGCACATGGTATAGATGGATATAGCCACTTTAATCGGGATTATAGGCGGTTTGGGTCTTATCGTCGCGGCGATAGGCGGCGCAAATCTTCCGATGTTCATCTCCATTCCCTCAATGCTTATAGTAATCGGCGGCACCACGGCGGCCGTCCTGGTGAATTTTCCTTTAAAGGATGTTCTGGGGATGATCGGCATAATAAAGAAGGCTTTCTTCTCAAAGGTTGAAGATGTAAAGACGGTCATCCCCATGATGGTGGATTACGGCCAGCGCGCGCGGCGTGACGGCATCCTTGTTTTGCAGGATGTGGTGACCGATATAAAAGACCCGTTTCTATCAAAAGGCATTACGTTGGCGATAGACGGCATGGAGCCGCAGGTAATTATGAAAATTCTGGAAATTGAAGTTGAATATATCAAGGAGAGGCACAAAAGCGGCGCGGAGATAGTAATGGCATTCGGCGTCTACTCCCCCGCGTTCGGGATGCTTGGTACACTTATCGGGTTGGTGCTGATGCTACAGAGCATGGACGATCCTTCGACTATCGGTCCTGCGATGTCGCTTGCGCTTATTACTACGTTTTACGGAGCTCTTGTCGCCAACCTCATATTCCTGCCGCTTGCGGGCAAACTGAAAAAGCGCAGCGCGGACGAGGTTTTAGTCAAGGAGCTTACGCTCGAGGGCATTATATCCATCGCGTCAGGCGACAACCCCCGTATAATCGAACAAAAGCTCCACTCGTTTCTTCTTCCCAAACTTAGAAAGTCCACCTTCGAATGATGATAAAAGCGATACTCGGAAACGAAAGGGGCGATTCGTTCCTCGTGCTCATAACGACTTTGAATATGCTGCTTCTGGCCTTTTTCATAGTTTTGAATTCCATTGCCGTCAGGGATGATCGGAAAGAACGCAAGGTGCTTGACTCGCTGCTTGGAACTCTCGGTGTTCTAAGCAGCGGCGTCAGTCCCGGCCACAGCACGGAGACAAAAACCTATCCGAAGTCTGTCGAAATGGCGCGTCTCGATCAAAACCTCCTTGAAGTATTGCGGCGTGTTGAGCAGTTTGCGCTGGACGCGAAATTTGAGGATGATTTAAGCCTGCAGTTCGGTAAGAAAGGTGTAATAGTTCAGCTTACCAACCGCGTTACGTTCGTGGAGGGCAGGGCCGTGTTACGGCCGACGGCGAGGAGGCTCCTTTCCGAAATCGGACTCTTGTTTGCGAAAACTCTCGGCTCGATTAATGTTATAGGCCATACGTCGCAAGGCGGTTATAAAAAAGGTCCGTTCCCGGACGACTGGACTCTATCCTTTGCGCGCGCCGGTGTTGCCGCGCGATATTTTATCAATTCATCCGGCGTGAAACCGGAGAGGTTAACGACTTCCGGCTACGGCTCGACAAGACCGCGCACTTCCGGCGAAACGAAACAAAAAAGAATTTTAAATGACAGGCTGGAACTGATCCTGAATCATACGAACATATAGAAGGTATGTAAAGATGGCCGAGGTAAGCCTTTACCAGAAAAAGAAAAAAGCAGTGGAAGAAGAGGGGCCCGACAAGGATGCCTGGATGGTAACTTTCGGGGATTTGTTGCAGCTCCTGATTACATTTTTCGTTTTAATGATATCCATGTCTTCAATGGACAAGAAGGTATTTAGGGAAATGTTCTCCGTCTTCGGCGGCGGTCTTGGCGTGCTTGGTTTTACAGACAAGACCAAATTGGTAACTTCTCCAATAAGTCCGCTTCTCTCGCCCCCAAAGTTTGCCATGGAGTCGTTCAGGCGATTTTTACTTACGGAAAAATGGGACTTAAGCACAAAGAAACCTGTTCCGAAAGACTTTGACAGCCTCGTAAACTCGCTTCTGGTAGCAGGCGTGCAGATTGAAAAGAGGGGCAAGGATTACGCCATGATTATTTCCGAAGATTCCGCGTTCAGGCCCGGCAGTGCGAAGATTGCGGAAAAGCTGAAACCAAAGCTGGATTGGATTGCGTCCATACTGCGGTATTCGAAAAACAGGGTTACCGTGGAAGGCCATACGGATAATTTACCGTTCAGGTCGCGTATTTTACCGACAAACTGGGAGCTATCAACCGCGCGCGCCGCGGCGGTACTTGTTTACCTTGTCAACCGGGGCGGCATTGTGCCGGAAAGGATAGAGGCGAAAGGCTTTTCTTCCTATAAACCGAAGGTCGGCAACATAAGCGAAGCTTACCGCAAGCGCAACAGGCGGATAGAAATTGTGTTAAAACAGTTTGAAAAAGGATCATTTTAAGGAGGGCGCTCAATGGCCGTAGAAGAGGCAGAAGAGGAACAGGAACGGGAGCCGCAACCCAAAAAAGCCAAAAGCAAACTTTTACTGATTGCTGTTATCGGCGTACTGCTGGTTGCATTGCTTGGCGTGGGCGGTTTTATCGTCTACACGCAGGTCCTCAAAGGAGGCGGCGGCAGTGAAGAGGCAAAGAAAGAAGCGGCAAAAATAGCTGAGATGAAAGAAGCGGCCAAGCTCGGGATTGTAACCGCAATCGATCCCTTTATCGTTAACCTGGCTGATGACGCGGGAAAGCGCTACCTAAAGGTTACCATGCAGTTGGAGCTGGATAGTGAAACGCTAAATGAGGAAGTAACCAATAAAATGCCGCAGATCAAGGATACTATCATAACGGTACTCTCTGAAAAGAAAACGGACGACCTGCTGACGGTTAGCGGTAAATTTAAGCTGAAAGAGCAGATACAGACACGGGTAAACGTTCTTTTGAAGACCGGTGTGGTGAAAAACGTCTATTTCGTGGAATTTGTCATACAGTGAGAAGGCGATATAATGTTAATAAATACAATGATTCGGAAGACGGTAAGCCTTAATAGATGAGCCAGATTTTATCACAGGAGGAAGTGGACGCTCTGTTGCGCGGCGTCAGTGACGGCGAGATAGAGACGGAAGCCGACGACCTTGGTGATGATTCCGGCGTAGTGCCGTATGATCTTACAAGTCAGGAAAGGATTATACGCGGACGGATGCCGACGCTGGATATAATAAACCAGCGGTTCTCCAGACTGTTTCGCAACTCGTTATCGGCCGCGCTTCGCAAAGTGCTTGACGTCAGCGCCGTTTCCACCGATACGGTGAAGTTCGGTGAGTTTATAAAATCACTGCCTGTTCCTGCTTCCCTCCATATTTTCCGGATTGCGCCGCTTCGCGGTTTTGCGCTTTTGGTAGCGGAATCCAAAATGGTTTTTGCTCTGGTGGATTCGTTTTTCGGCGGATCCGGCGATGCAAAGATGAAAATTGAAGGACGGGATTTTACCGCCATAGAACAAAAAATAATAAAAAAGGTCATCCTGATGATGCTTCAGGACCTTGAAAAGGCATGGGTTCCGATACACGATGTGGAAATGATTTTCGTTCGTTCGGAGGTAAACCCTCAGTTTGCGGCCATCGTACCGCCCACTGATGTTGTGGTGGTAATTCTTTTCGAGGTGGAGATGGATCAGGTTTCCGGAACCATAACGGTTTGCCTTCCGTATTCCACAATCGAGCCGATAATCGGCAAACTGAAAGCCGGCTTCCAGAGCGACCAGCTTGAAATGGACCTCGCCTGGGTAAAAAGACTGCGCGAACGGCTCGACGTGGCCGAAGTAGATATAAATGTTAGACTGGGTGAAACATCCATCACCTCCCGGGAGTTCACCGAACTTAAAGAAGGGACGATATTACAGCTTGACGCGGATGTTTCCGATGAACTTGCGGTCTTTGTGGGCGGTGTGGAGAAGTTTCGCGGCTATCCCGGTGTAGTGCGGGGTAATAAAGCGATAAAGATTTCGCAGATAGTTGAAAGAAAATTGTGATATAAGAGATAAATATATGGCGGAAGATAAAGCCGGTTCGAAGAACGAAGAGGATCTATGGGCCGCTGCTGCCGAGGATCTGGAAGAGCAGCGTCAGATTCTTCGTGACAGCGCGGATAAATCAGCGGCGGAAAAAGACGAGGAGGCCGTTGCGGTAGCCAAGGATGCCGCCCCGGAGGCGTCCGCGGAGACAGCAGACGAAAAACTGGGGATGGTGCTGGACATCCCGTTAAACCTCTCCGTGGAACTGGGCAGCACCAAAATGTTAATAAATGATCTGTTGCAGCTTGGACAGGGATCGGTGATTGAACTTACAAAACTTGTCGGCGACCCGCTTGAAGTTATGGTAAATAAAAAGCTGATTGCCAAGGGCGAAGTTGTTGTTGTGAATGAAAAGTTCGGAGTTCGCATTACTGAGGTTATCGGCCCTAAGGAAAGAATAGAATCTTTGGGTTAACGGCAAGGTTTCTCCGTACAGTATATTAAAGACGTTCAAGGGGCGTAAGCGTCCTTCATTACTATTGCTTGGGAACACAGCTGGGAAGCGCTTTAACAATATAAATTTGGATAATTATGAGTAAAAACGGCGAAAAATCATCTGGCATTCTGGAAATAACGCAAAAAGGTTACGGTTTTTTAAGGGCTGTGGAAACCGGGCTTTCGATTAATCCCACCGACCCGTACCTGTCGCCAAGGTTAATCCAGTCCCTCCGTTTAAGGACCGGAATGGCGATTGTCGGGAAGGGGCGGGTTTTGAAAAACCAGCCTAATGTATCCATAGACACGATAGAAGAGGTGGACGGCGACGATCCGAAAGCGGCCGGCGCCTACCGGCCTTTCCAAAAGCTGACCGCCATCGATCCGTTACAGCAACTTAAGTTGGAGACCGGTCAGTACCCGCTTTCAACGCGAATAATAGATATGTTCGTTCCTATAGGGAAAGGACAGCGCGTGCTGATAGTGTCTCCCCCCAAATCCGGAAAAACGACGATGATGGAGGAGATTGCACACGGTATAATGGAAAACCACCCTGAAATCACTCTCATAATGCTGCTTGTGGATGAGCGCCCTGAGGAGTCCACCCATTTTAAAAAGACAATAGACGGTGAGGTTATATCCACCGATTTCGACCGCCCGGTCAGGGAGCATATCAGGGTCAGCCATCTTGTTTTTGAGCGGATAAAGCGGCTTACGGAAGCTGGAAAAGATGTGGTGGTTATGGTTGATTCACTTACGCGGATGGGACGCGCGTTTAACAGGGATATCGACAGCAGAGGCAAAACGCTTTCCGGCGGGCTTGCAAGCGGCGCACTGGAATTTCCCCGAAAGTTTTACGGGAGCGCGCGTAATATCGAAGAGATGGGAAGCCTTACAATAATTGCCTCTATTCTGGTGGATACCGGCAGCAGAATGGACGAGCTCATCTTCCAGGAATTCAAGGGAACTGGTAATTCGGAAATCGTTTTGAATCGCAACCTGGCCGACTCGAGGATCTTCCCGGCTATCGACTATCTCCAGTCAGGTACGCGAAAGGAAGAAAAACTCCTTGATGAGGTTGTGTTGAGAAAGGCCACTCTCCTAAGGAGAGCAATGCTTGATGATAAAAGAGGGGAGAAATACAAGATGTTTCTCGATAAATTTACCGAAGCGAAGTCGAATGAGGAGTTTTTAAAAACCATACCAGATCCCAAATTATAAATCGGACAATTTCAGTAAACCGTTCCCAATCATTTCCCAATAAGCCTATATATATCAACAATATAGGTCGTATTGCCGTGCATTAATTCGTGATTATAAGAGTTGAGTGTTATTTTTATAAAATTACACTTGCAAATCTTACGTTGAATACAAAGATGAAATCTGTTAAAAACACTAAACGCTGAATTTATAAATCACTATATTTTAATGGGTTGTGGTCGTTATTAAGGGAAAATCGTTGCCGGTTGTTATTTCGGTGATACGTTACCAACAGTTAATCCATGAGCTTGGAGTAAATTGAGGAAGAAGAAACCCGTAATACCCGGCGATTTTGACCTTCGTGCGGCTGTCGCCCAGATGTGCCACGTATCATTTCCGGGTGATGAATGGAACCCCATGCTGGAAACCCTGCTCAAGAAATATCGGGTTGGCGGACTGATTTTTTACAACGAAAACGTAGCCGGTAAAATTTCGCAGGTCAAAAAGCTCACCTCAAAAATAAAAAAAACAGCCGTTAAAACCGGTTTCGGTTTACAGCCCTTTATAAGCGTTGACGAAGAGGGCGGCAGGGTATCGCGTCTTGGCAAACTAATCGGTGAATTCCCATCTCAAATGGAAGCGGCTGAAATCAAGAAGAAGAACGGCCTGAAAAAGCATTTCAATGAACTGTACGCGAAAGTTGCCGGCCTTGGTTTTAATGTTGACTGGTCCCCCGTACTCGATATAAACACTAACCCCAATAACCCCGTTATTGGCGACAGGGCGTTTTCCGAAGAGGCACGGAATGTTGTCAATTGCGGCAAGGTTGCGATTCAGGCGGCAAGAGAAGCAGGTTTGTTTACAACCGCCAAGCATTTCCCCGGCCACGGCGATACGTCCGTCGATTCTCACAATATTTTGCCGGTGCTTAAAACGACGAGACCAAAACTTAAAGAGCGCGAGCTAAAGCCGTTTAAAATGGCGATAAGGGAAAAGGTCGACATAATTATGACCGCGCACATCCTGTTGCAGAAAATCGATGCCTCCCATCCAGTCACTTTTTCTGAAAAATTTTTAAATAAAATGTTGAGAAAAGAATTAAAGTTCAGGAGGCTCATTATTACGGACGATCTCAACATGGGTGCGGCGGCAAACCACTTCAGTCTGGATGAACGAATATCGATATCCTTCAATGCCGGGGCCGATATTTTAATGATGCGCGACTACAGGGAAATAGTCGATTTCATTGAGAGATTCATATCTCTCGTTCAGGACGGTACGGTATCTTTTGACCGGATAAAGGAATCGCTCGCAAGAATCACAAAAATAAAAAATCGCTAACTGCACAGGCAATTTTATACCGCCCGGACGGTGTTCCTCGAGGCGGACAGCAAATCACGGCAAAGCCGAGAAATTACATTTACTGGTAGTTAATGAGAGGCTGATTGTTTTTGCGCCAGCATAATGCCTCCACCTGCAGGGCGGTTAGGCGGAGATTTTTTCCAGCATCTGTTTTGCTTCCACCAGCCCCGCGTCAATGGCAAGTGTCTTTTTAAAATGTTCCGCGGCCTTTTCCTTGTTATCTCTTCGGCATTCCAGCATTCCCATGTTGAAGTAAATCCCCGCGTCTTTATCGTCTATCTCCAGCGCCTTGCCGTACTCTTGTTCAGCCTCGTCGAACCTTCCGGCGCGGCTTAGCGCTATGCCTATACGGTTGTAAATATATAAGAACTCCGGCGCCTTGGTCTTTGCCATGTTGAAGAAGTGGAGAGCGTCATCGATCATGTTGAGATCCATATACTTGTTGCCGATATCCATTATGTATTGAACGTTGTCCGGCTCCAGCTCTACTCCGCTATTAAGTGTTCTTCTCGCGTCGTCGAATTTTTCCACCTGTAAATCCAAAATACCGAGAAGATATAAAACCCTGGCGTTTTTCGGGTCCAGTTGAGCGGCTGCCTTTAATACGCGCAATGCGGCACCATAGTCTTCCATATCAATGAGGATTTCTCCCATTTTCATGTAAGCATCTATATTGCTCGGGTCCTCTTTAAGGCTGAGCCTTATTTCTTCCTTTGCGGTTTCCAGGTCATCCGCCAGGTATGCCGTGCACCCCTTCGTATAATGCTCCATGGTTTGAGACATTCCGTTTATCTGGTTTCGCTCAAACCCGCCGTTTTCCATTACGGCGGTAAGCTCCTTTTCGAATTCAGACAGGTTTATAGGCATTTTCAAAAATATACCGGTCATTTTTCTTTTGGCGTAGCTGTTAATGTAGACCTCGTTCGATCTGGAAAAACTGAAAATAGGCGTTTTGGTGAAACGATTGGATTCAACGAGGCGGTCCAGAAATGTGTCGTTGCCTGATGCGTCGAGGTTTATAAGAACAAAATGGAACGAGGAAAGATCAACCTTTTCCCACGCGAGTTCCGGATTCTTTTCATCGGCTACATCTTTAAGGCGCTTATCGTAGAGGTAGGTTTTGACGTGCTTGACTTCGGGCGCGCCAAATCCCACAAGGAAGAACTTGCACTTGCTGTACTTTTTAAAAAGTTTATCTTGTTCCGTATCAGCCAATTTTCAGGTTACACTCCCTTTACACCAGCTTTTCATTATACTATTAAAATGGATAGCGGTAAAATTCAGCGGGGCAGGCTATATATCGTTGCCACGCCGATAGGCAATTTGAAGGATATAACCTACCGCGCAGTCGAGATCCTTCAAGAAGCCGACTATATAGCCGCCGAGGATACGAGAAAAAGCAGAAAGCTTCTCACCCATTACGGCATACCCGGAAAAGTTGTCAGCTATTACAGCGTGAAGGAAGATGTTAAGGCCCAAATGCTGCTTGGACTCCTTGCGCAAGGCAAATCCGTCGCGCTTGTGACGGACGCAGGTACGCCCGCCATATCGGACCCGGCTCTAAAGATCGTGAGGCTTGCCATCTCAAACGGTATTGATGTTGTTCCAGTGCCGGGGCCGTCGGCTCTTGTGGCGTCGCTTTGCGCTTCCGGTCTTGATACATCCTCCTTTTTTTTTGACGGTTTTTTACCCGTGAAAAGCGGCAGACGGTTGTCGAGGCTTAAAGAGCTTCTGGCTTCGGACAGGACGGTCGTTATTTTTGAATCGACGCACAGGATACTTCGGTTGATTGACGAGCTTCATGACGAAGCACCGGAAAGGTGTATCGTGGTGGCGCGCGAACTGACCAAAATATTCGAAGAGTTCATTCGCGGGACGCCCGCTGAAGTGAGGCAGAAACTTACGGGAAAAAAAGTAAAGGGCGAGTTTGTCGTCCTCATCCCGGCGGCGCGCGCGCATCCGGTTTGACCACGCCGCATCCAGTAATGAACCAACGGGAGCGTTCTTTGATAAAATGGTCAAAGGAACTAACGACAGTTTCATTTGCGGAGAAAATCCGGGAAGGGACTTATTGGTAGAATGGGACAGGAGGTCGAGACAAGTCACTTCACAAAAAACGATTTTGTAAAATTCAAGGAAAACCTCGATAGAGAGACATCTCTAGTGGAAAAACTGTTCTCCGAGGGCGGGTTTTCAAGTGAACATGGTGTAGGCGGTTTTGAGCTGGAAGCGTGGGTCGTGGACGCTTCCGGAAACCCGGCCCCGATAAACGACCGTTATCTTAAAGCGCTCAACGACCCGATGGTTGACTCCGAGCTTGCGATGTTCAACATTGAGTTGAATACATCACCCTACCGCCTGAAGGGCGATGCGCTTGGCCGCATGCAAGCGGAGCTGGAAGAGACGTGGCGCAAATGCCGTGAAAAGGCGCGCGAGTTTAACGCGGATATTACGGCTATCGGCATCCTTCCGACTGTTAGGAATGACGACCTTGTTCCGGAAAATATGTCGAACATGAAACGTTACAGGGCGCTTAACGACCAGGTGATGCGTCAGAGGAAAGGCAGTCCCTGCATTATAGATATTCATGGCAGGGAAGATTTATGTATAGGACAGATGGACGTGATGCTGGAAGCGGCGACGACGGCCTTTCAGATTCAGTTTCAGGTGGATTTTAATAAGTCGGTTCGGTTTTATAACGCCGCCGTCGTAGCAACGGCGCCAATCGTAGCGGCGTCGGCAAATTCTCCATATATGTTCGGCAGGGATTTGTGGGATGAAACAAGGATACCGGTTTTCGAGCAGTCGCTTGCGGAGATAGGCGATTTGGATTCAACAGAGGCGACCCACGGCCGCGTTACGCTTGGTTTCGATTACGCCAGAGAGTCGCTTGTCGAATTTTTACAGAGGAACCGCGATGAATTTCGGGTTATGCTGCCGATGGTGTATGACGAAGCGCCGGAACTTTTATGCCACGCGCGGCTGCATAACGGGACGGTCTGGCGATGGAACAGGCCGCTCATCGGTTTTGACGAATACGGCAAACCTCACCTCAGGATAGAACATCGCGCAATCCCCGCAGGCCCCAGTATCGTCGATACGATTGCAAACGCCGCGTTTTTTTACGGGTTGATACAGGCTATAGGGTCGGAGAAAACGCCGCCGGAAGAAAATCTGCCCTTTGGAAAAGCAAGAGACAACTTTTACACAGCCGCAAAAAACGGTTTAAACGCGAATCTTTATTGGCTGGATGGGAAGCCTCACCCTGTAACAGTTATAATACTGGAAGAACTTCTCCCGCTTGCCCGGCGGGGGCTTCACGAGTTCGGCGTGATCGGTAAAGATATAGAGCGTTACCTGCGCATCATTGAGGAGAGGGTACGCAGCGGTCAAAACGGCGCCGCCTGGCAGCGGGCGTTTACGGCAAAACACGGACGAGACGAAAAACGTCTTTGCATGAAATATATGGAGCGCCAAAATAGCGGCCTTCCGGTTCATGAATGGACTGTTTAAACAGTGATGTTAACGATACTCGACCAGTTCCCCGAAGCCGCGCTCGACTTGCCGTCGGACCGGCTGCATGAACAGTTTCCCTGTCCTACCCTGATACACCTGCCGGGTCGGCGCGAACGGCCAATTATCGTTAGCGTTCTCCTTCACGGCAACGAAACAAGCGGCGTCTTGGCAATACAGGATTTACTGAAAAAATACGGCGGCGGCAAACTGCCGAGACCGCTGTCCATTTTTATAGGAAATGTGCGGGCCGCGCGGTTTAATAAAAGGCTCCTCGACGGACAACCCGACTATAACCGTATCTGGACGGATGGCGGCAGACCAGAAAACGAAATGGCGATGAAGGTAGTTCGCGAAATGAAAAGGCGTAATGTTTTCGCGAGCGTGGATTTGCACAATACAACGGGACTCAATCCGCACCACGCGTGCGTGCCCCGCGAAGGCTCCCTTTTTTACCAGCTGGCGGCGGTCTTCAGCAGGACGGTCGTTTACTATAAAAAACCGGAAAACACGCAAGCGGAGGCCTTCGCGGAATTGTGCCCGTCTGTAACGGTGGAGTGCGGACGTCCCGGTCAGGCATTCGGCGTGGACCATGCCTGCGATTACCTGGAAGGCTGTCTGCATCTTGATCATCTGCCAGACGGGCCGGTGCGCGATCATGATATGGAGCTGTATCATACTATAGCTATCGTAAAAGTGCCGCGGGACGTCAGCTTCGGTTTCGGGGGATGCGGGGAGGATATCTGTTTCAGACGCGACCTCGACCACTTTAATTTCCAAAAACTCCCGCCGGGTACGAAACTGGCCGATGTGAAGAATGACGGTTCGGCCCGTCTCGAGGCGTGGGACGATTTCGGTAACGACGTGGGAAACAGATATTTCACGCGGGATGACGGCGCAATCCGCACCGCGCAGGAAGTTATGCCATCGCTCTTCACAATACAGAGCGACGTGATTCGACAGGACTGCCTCTGCTACCTCATGGAACGGATGAACGGTACAGGCGATAAGCCGCACACCGCCTGACAGGCCGCGACGTTTTACTCGAAAACTATCGTTCTGTTTCCGTGGCGGATGATTTTACGCTCCGCGAACTTTTGCAAAGCCTGTATGAAAACCTTTTTTTCTATATCCTGTCCCACTTTTTTCAGGAGGTTTAACGAATAGCCGTGGTGCACCTCCCTGGTGTCCTGCGCGATGATCGGCCCCTGGTCGAGCTCCCTTGTAACGAAGTGCGACGTGGCGCCGATTATCTTTACGCCCCTGTCATACGCCTGCCTGTAGGGATCGGCCCCCGCAAACGCCGGCAGGAAAGAGTGATGGACGTTGATAATCCTGTCCGGATACTGATTTACAAAATTGCCGGTAAAGACGCGCATATAACGAGCAAGCGCGATCACGTCTATCTTGTGCCGCGACAGATGATCGATCTGCTCTTTTTCCACTTCACTACGCTCATGGTTTTCCGTTGGCGTATGGACAAATTCGATGCCGAACTTCTCCGCAAGTCCGCGCCCTTTTTCGTGGTTACTGATTACAACCTTTATATCCACCGGCAGGTTGCCGACGTGCCATTGCAGAAGGAGTTCCGCCAGGCAGTGCATCTCTTTTGATACGAAAACAGCCATGCGGTCCTTTTTCTCCGAATCGTTAATCCAGTAAGTCGCGTGCAGCTGTTTTTGCATAAGCGAAAAGGACGAGCCGAAGTCGACGATCGGTATCCGGAAACCGGTCATGTCCCAGACGACCCGCATAAAAAAAACGCTGTTCTTTTGATCGACGAACTGCTCCAGCTCAAGGATGTTCCCGTTATGCTGTGCTATGAATCCGGTGATTTCGTATACGAGGCCTTCCCTGTCCGGACACTGGATGCGCAATATCGCTTTTTTCATTATTAAATACCCACTTCCTTTTTGTGCTGATATATCTCCAGAACGGCCTTTGCGGCGGCCCGGCCGTCTACCGGAGCGTCACGGTACAGCCGAATAAGTTCTACTTCATCAGTAGACAGGCTTCCCACGCCGTACTTCGTCTCCGCCTCGGCTGTGCGGGCGGAGTACTCAGCAGGCGTTTGGCCGGTAAGGATGTAATCGACCGTAACGCCAAACTCGCCGGCTACCCAGAAAAGGTATTCAGAGGGCGCCTGACTTTTCCCCGACTCGTATGCGGAGATATGCTGCTGCCTGGTTCCAAACAGTTTAGCCGCCTGAACCTGTGTTATTTGGCGCTTTTTTCGGATTTCTGCAAGTCTTTCTCCGACTTCCAACTTATTGTATTTCAACTGTATAAATAATAAATACGTCTATCAATTGTTTTTAAGTTGACATGGTAAATGCCTGTCATGTATATAGTATATTTAATGAGATGTGGTATTAATCGTCTTCCGGCCATATTATGGTTCACCACGATTGATATTACAGTTTTGAATTGTATTTTTCAAACGGTTGCAGGGTAAAGACGGTGGAGAACAAAGCGTTTATAGAAAGGCTCAAGATCCTGATGAACGGAGAGCCTCCATACAGGTGGGCTAAAAAGGCCGGCATATACAAAGGGCTTTTCCAGTATTACTGGCAAAGCGGGAAAATTCCAACGACGGAGACCCTTATAAAAATCCAGAATTATACCGGCTGTTCGCTTGACTGGCTTATTACGGGACAGCTGCCGACGCTCGACTACAGTGTTAAAAACCTTCACTTTTCCAGTAGCGGCAGGGACGGCGGCGCACTCCAACGGCAGTTTGTCATGATGTACGGCCGGTTGAGGTTGGTAATCGAAAAAGGCTCCAAAGGCGACCGCGATGCAATCGAAAACGTCCTGTCGCACATGACGCGGAAGAAGTAGTTTTCTTTTAGTAATTAGAGCACGCATGTTTTTGCTTTCAGTTCCTCTATAAGTACACGCTCGTTTTCGGAATAGTCCACCGGCACCTCTACCACGTGGACACCGGTCGATTCCAGGCACTCTTTCAAAAGCGTCGTTACCTGTTCCCTCGATTCGAGGCGGTGTCCCTTTGCGCCGTAACTCCGCGCATACTCGACGAAATCGGGATTCCCAAAATCCATGCCAAAATTCTTGAAACCCATCCCACCCTGTTTCCACTTGATCATTCCATAGGCATCGTCGCGCAGGATAAGGACGACGATATCGAGACAGAGGCGGACGGCTGTTTCGAGCTCCTGCGAGTTCATCATGAAGCCGCCGTCCCCGCAAATGGCCATCACTTTTCTGTCCGGATGCACGATCTTCGCGCCCATCGCCGAGGGGAGGCCGGCGCCCATCGTAGCGAGCGCGTTGTCGAGCAGGACGCTGTTGGGCGAGTGCGCCTTGTAGTTTCGGGCGAACCAGATTTTGTAAATACCGTTATCGAGCGCGATGATCCCGTCGTCCGGCATGACCTCGCGGACTATCGAAACAAGCTGCTGCGGCTTGCAGGGGAACTGATCGTCGCTGCTTTTTTCCTTTATGTGCAGTTCGACCTCTTTTTTTACCCTGCTATAGTAGCTTAAATCCCAGTTGTCGTTTTTGTCCAGTTTCGCGGTGAGCCTTTCGAGTGTGTTCGCTATATCGCCGACAACGTCAAGCTGGGGAAAGTAGACTTCATCGACGTTTGAAGAGAAGTTATTTATATGGATGACTTTCGTACCGCCTTTTTCCATGAAGAACGGCGGTTTTTCTATAACGTCATGCCCTACGTTGATTATGAGGTCGGCGCGGTCGAGGGCGCAGTGCAGGTAATCCTTGTCGGAAAGGGCGGCGGTTCCGAGGAAAAGCGGGTGCCTTTCATCGACGACGCCTTTCCCCATCTGCGTATTAAAAAAATAGATGCCGGTTTTATCTATCAATTTCGGCAGTACGTGGCACGTGCGGTTGCGATTGGCGGCGGCACCGACCAGAAGGAGCGGCATTTTTGCGTCGTTTATCATCTCTACCGCCTTGTCGATTGCCTCATCGTCCCCGCCGGGCCGTTTAGCCGTCCTTACTTCATACGGAGCGGCGCCGCACTCTTCGGCGGCAATATCTTCCGGCAGTTCCAGATGGACGGCGCCCGGTCTCTCTTCCTGCGCGGTGCGTATCGCCTCCCGCACGTAAACGGCGATGTTGTTCCCGTTCACTATCTGTTTGGTAAATTTCGTGAGCGGACGCATCATCTCCACTATATCTATAATTTGAAACCGGCCCTGCTTGCTCTTTTTAATCGGCTTTTGTCCGGTAATCATAAGCATCGGCATCGCTCCAAGCTGCGCGTAGGCCGCCGCCGTAACGAGGTTCGTCGCTCCCGGCCCGAGCGTCGAGAGGCAGACCCCCGCTTTTCCCGTTAACCGGCCGTATGTGGCCGCCATGAAACCGGCCGCCTGTTCGTGGCGCGTGAGGATAAGTTTGATGGACGACCCGCTAAGCGATTCGACGAAGTCGAGATTTTCTTCGCCCGGTATACCGAAGATGTACTCGACTCCTTCATTTTCAAGAGAGCGTATAAAAAGGTCGGATGCCTTCATTTTGATATCTCCAATGTATAAGATGTCGTTCGACGATGTAAAAAACGTTCCTTTATATAATACCCTTTAATTTCTTAAAGGTCTGTTTAGAATTTCGCTGCCCGACTGCGCCCGGATGCAGCATGCACCGAAGGTGCGATTTGCTAGCTATGATCTCCTTGAGATGTTTTGAAACGGTGTGCTATAGTTGGCCTTTCCAAAAAAACATGAAAGGGTAAAAAAAATAATGGCGGATGCAGAAGGTATAAAAGAAACCAAGAATTATTACGTAGATACTCCTATGAAAAATGAGTCGCTTGAGCTTCGCGGTTGCAACTCTCTCGACTGGGGGATGAAGAACAGGCTATCGAACATATTCGATCCGGTAACGGGCCGCACGGTTATGCTGGCAGTCGATCACGGTTATTTCATGGGGCCGACCACCGGACTTGAACGGATAGATGTAACAATAGTTCCGCTTTTGAAGTACGCGGATACGCTCATGTGCACGCGCGGCATACTCAGAACGACGATACCGCCTACCTTCAACAAGGGCGTTGTCATAAGGGCAAGCGGCGGGTCGAGTATTCTTAAAGAGCTTTCCGATGAGCAGATCGCTGTGGATATCGAGGACGCCGTGCGGATGAATGTTGCTGCGATGGCGGTGCAGGTTTTTATCGGCGGCGAGTACGAATCGAAGTCCATCCACAACATGACGCGTCTTGTCGACATGGGTCTGCGGTACGGCATTCCGGTGCTCGGCGTGACGGCAGTCGGCAAACAGATGGCGCGCGACGCGAAGTATATGCGCCTTGCTACGAGGATATGCGCGGAGCTGGGAGTGACATACGTCAAGACCTATTACGTTGAGGAAGATTTCGATACGGTAGCGGCGGCATGTCCGGTACCTATAGTCATAGCGGGCGGAAAGAAGCTTCCGGAACTGGACGCGCTTACGATGGCATACAACGCTATCCAGCAGGGAGCTCTTGGCGTCGACATGGGGCGCAACATTTTTCAATCCGACGCGCCTGCGGCAATGATAAGGGCGGTAAGGAACGTAGTACACAGGAACATGAAGCCGAAAGAGGCGTTTGAGCTTTACGAGACCCTGAAGAATGAAGCCAAATAGGATATATTCCCCTGTCAGCCAGAAACGCTTTTGACGTACTGCGCGAATCAGCGCCTACAATAAGCGCCGGAATAATATCCGCGGACCTCATGTCGCTCGGCGGTCAGTTGACCCAGCTTACACAAGCCGGAATAAAAGCGGTTCACTTCGACGTAATGGACGGCTGTTTCACGCCGATGCTGACAGTCGGCCTTCCGTTTGTAAACGCCGTAAAGGGCGCTCTGTTAAAAGACGTGCACCTGATGATAGAAGACCCGGAGGAAAAAGCGTTCGATTATGTTAACGCCGGGGCCGATATCGTAACCGTTCATCTGGAAGGATGCGGCGACGCGAAAAATTTCCTGCGCGAACTGGGCGAGATGGAAAATACGAACGATGCCGACAGGGGGCTAATCCGCGGTATCGCGATAAATCCCGGCACGCCGGTCGAATCTGTTGAGCCTCTGTTTGACGAGATTGAGCTTATCGTCCTGTTGGCGGTCGATCCGATTGCCGGTAAAAACCCGACCATGCAGCGGACGCGCGAAAGAGTTTCCAGCGTAAAAGGAATGATGTCCGGTGCGAAAAACGATATCCTTCTATGTGTGGACGGCGGCGTAAAAAAACACAATATAAGCGAGTTCGCGGATTTGAAGGCCGATCTGTATGTAAGCGGGAGCGCGCTTTTCGCGGGCGGAGCTATTAATGAAAACGCATCCTTCATGCTGGACGCGTTAAAACAGTCCGGCGGTTAGGACGGTTTAATGAAAAACCGATGGTCGGACAGCGGGGCGGCGGAGTTTATAAAAAAATATCGGCAAAAGGCCGGTAAAGAGATTGCACTTCGCGCGTACAGCAGCAGGCTTATAGGCGCTGAGCCCGCGCTCGTCCTGCACGGAGGGGGAAACACATCCGTAAAGTCCGTTTATAACAATGTACTGGGCCAATCTGTCGAGTCGGTTTACGTCAAGGCGTCGGGGTACGACCTCGCTCACATCGTGCCGGAAGGTTTTTGCGGGCTAGACCTCGATTACATTAAAAGCCTTCGCGTTTTGCATAAGCTGTCGATTGAAGCGATGGCTGATGAAATGCGCACGCATCTTTTAAACGCGCATTCCGCAACGCCCTCCATTGAAGGATTGATGCACGCGTTTATACCGAAAAAGTTTATCGACCACACGCACGCTGACGCGATACTTGCGCTTACGAACCGCAAGGGCGGCGAGAAGGCGGTGCGGGATGCGCTTGGCAAAGATGTTGTAGTAATCGACTACGTCATCCCCGGTTTCGAACTTGCAAAAGCGGTAGCCGACGCGTTCGACGAATCGCCCAATGCCAAAGGGATAGTGCTTATGAAACACGGGCTGGTAACGTGGGGCGATTCGGGGAAAGAGTCGTACGAAGCGACCATCAAACTTGTCACAAAAGCCGAAAAGTATCTGGCAAAAACCAAAAGGAGTATTAAGGCGGCAACAGTATCGATTGATACCGCAATGAAGAGATATCAAAAGGTCGCTCCACTTTTACGTGGACTGTTGGCCGTTCCGACCGGCGATGGCGATAGGCCATTTAAACGTTTTATTTTGAGGCCGCTAGTTACGAAGGAGACTCTTGGCATAGTCGGTTCTAAAAGAGGGAAGGGGATAGCGCTCACTCCGCCGATTACATCGGATCATATTATAAGAACAAAACCTCTGCCGCTATGGATCGACTCTCCTCAATACAACGACGAAGAAAAACTTAAGGCTCAGCTCGCGGCGGCCATCGACAAGTACGCGAAAGAGTACGACGCTTATTTCTCAAAATATTCGAGGAAGATAAAGGCGGGCCTTATGCGTCTCGATTCGTTGCCGCGCGTAATCTTCATGCCCGGCCTCGGCGCGATTTGCGCGGGCAGGGACGTTGCGGAGGCGGACGTTGTAAGGGATATTACGCGCAACAGCCTTGGCGTGAAAACAAAGATAGCGCTCTCCGGCCAGTACGAATCGATTTCCGAGGAACATGTTTTCGACATGGAATATTTCAGCATGCAGCACGCGAAGATGGGATTCGCGGACGAGCCGCCGCTGCGGCGCAGCGTCGCCCTTGTTACCGGAGCGGGCGGCGCTATCGGAACCGGCATCTGCCGGGAGCTTTTGGAAAACGGATGCCACGTTGCCGTCACGGATTTGCCGGGCGATCATCTGAACAGTCTGGTGGACGAGCTGAACCTTTACTACGACGAACGCGTATGCGCGGTTGCGTTAAACGTTACAGATACGAAATCCGTCGCCGCAGGTTTTAACCGCGTTGTGGAAACGTGGGGCGGTATCGATCTCGTAGTAGTTAACGCGGGTCTCGCGCACGTCTCGTCGCTTGCGGATATGGATATGGAGAGGTTCCAAAAACTTGAACGGGTAAATATTGAAGGTACGCTAAACGTCCTCGCCGAGGCGGCGCGCCATTTCAGATTGCAGGCGGCGGAAGGCGATATAGTTTTGGTATCGACCAAAAACGTTTTCGCTCCCGGCGCGAAGTTCGGCGCGTACAGCGCGACTAAAGCGGCGGCGCACCAGCTAGCGCGTATCGCGAGCCTGGAGCTCGCGGAGATAGGCGTGCGCGTAAACATGGTCTCGCCCGACGGAGTCTTTTCGGAAGGGGCGCGAAAGTCCGGCCTCTGGGCCGAGGTGGGGCCGGATAGAATGAAAGCGCGCGGACTCGATGAAAAAGGACTCGAAGATTACTACAAAAACCGCAACCTCCTTAAAACGAAGATAACCGCCACGCACGTCGCAAAGGCCGTCATGTACTTCGCCACACGCCAGACGCCTACTACCGGCGCGACCATCCCCGTCGACGGCGGCCTCCCCGACGCCACCCCGAGGTGAGCTGTACGATCTGTGCCAGTCACGCGCCTACGCGTGACGGAAGTTAAAGGGAATCCATATTCATTTATCAAAATTGTGCAAAAGGAAAAAGTATAATGCCACAATTCCTTAAAGAAAACTTCGTTTCTGGTTTTAAGTTTTTCCTTATACCTTTTTAGATTACGTTCCCGATTGGCCCAAAGGCTACCATCTCCTTGCCAATCAGCTATATGTTTTCCTAACTCATCGATATTTTTACAAAATTCGTTCAACATACCATCGATTACACTGTCAAACTGATAGTCGAACGGAGGTTTAGTCAAGAGTACTATTTTTAAATAGTCTCTTTCTGGTTTGTCCGGACGTGCGGATCTAGCTTTATCGTATAAAGACCTGCAGGTCTTTTTTGTTCGTTCCTTGCTGTTAAAGAGGTTTCCCAAGAACCCCATTTACAAGCTCCTTAATAAATGACAACTATAAATTAGTTCAGGGGACAGCATAGCTGAATATTCTCCAGCGCTCAAAGAGAATGTAGGCAAAACCGTCAGGCGATATCTTCCACCCATAGAACATATTTGGCGAAGGGGCTTTTCGTAAGCACGTTATAAAACTTGCGGTCTGCCGTCACCATTTTTCCTTTCAGCAAAACAGCAAGCGCTATATAAAGGCAATCGTAAATGCTGTGCCGAGACCTGTTGGCAATCGTATAAGCCGAATCGAGAAAAGTTAAAAACGGATGATACCGGATGGGACATTCGCGAAGCGCGGCCCTGATATCGTCAGCCTCCCCGGCCGTAACGATACCCCGCCGAATCCATTTGCTGAAAACGGAATCCATTTCCAGCAGGAAAAAATCCGGCGCGTGAAGTTGGTTGCCCTTGCCCAAAAGAGAAAGTGCGGCTTTGCTGTGGTCTTCCTTGACGAACCACTTTCCCGAAACAGACGCATCGACGATATAGGTATTCACCTATCGCGGTCTTCGCGGATCAGTTTCACCGTGTCGGGAAACTTGCGCCCCTTGAATTTGCGCTGAATCTGTTCGCAAAGTTTGCGGGCGGATTCCATGTCCAATTTCGGCTCGTTAGCCGCCTGTTCCAGAATCGTCTTCACCTCTGATTGAAGTGAACGCCCATCCTGTTTTGCGCGTCTTTTTAGCCGCTCAACGATATTCTTGTTCAGGTTTCGGACCAATATCTGCGCCATATAATCCCCTTCATTTTATTTCATGCGCTATCAATATGATAGCAGGCGGTGCGGTAATGTCAACAGTTGCCATTGTGAGGCGATGTGGAATTTAAATCGATTGCCCGGCGTGGGGGACGGCGGTATATTTTGCTATCTCGTCGCTGGTGGTGGCGATGTCCGCGAGGTTAAGGTCGTGGATGTTACTGTGTCCGGAAATGCGGGCGAAGTCGGTTAACTGATGTTTCGTTGTCTCGAAGAAGTTCGCCAGTTTCTTGGCGGATGTTTCCACATTTAACCGCTTTCTTAGTTCCGGGTCCTG
Organism: Nitrospinota bacterium; assembly: GCA_046754425.1. Lineage (GTDB taxonomy): Bacteria > Nitrospinota_A > UBA7883 > JACRGQ01 > JACRGQ01 > JBHHVT01. The sequence goes on from JBHHVT010000002.1 coordinate 23,924, forward strand.
CGTGGCGATACCGACGGGGCATTTCCCCGTGTGGCACGCCATGTACTGCTGGCAGCCGATGGCGAGCATGCTTGCGGTCGCGCATGCGGCGGCCGTCGCGCCGAGCGCTATCGCCTTCGCGAAATCGGACGGCATACGCAGGCCGCCGGTGACCATGATGTCCATCTTTACGCCGCGTTCTTCAAAAAAGCGGCGCGCACGGTCGAGCGCGTAGAGCGTTGGGATACAGATGTTGTCTTTCACATGCTTGGGTGCGGCGCCCGTCGCGCCGCCGCGTCCGTCTATCGTTATGAAATCAGGCTCACACTCCATCGCGGCTGTGAGGTCTTCTTCCAGACGTCCTGCGGCGAACTTGATGCCAACCGGCCTGCCGTCTATAACTTTCCTTATTTGCTCCACCCTTTTCTTCAGTTCGGCGACCGAATTAATATCTTTAAACCGCGACGGCGATATTGCGTCCTCTCCATGCTTCAAGCCTCTTACCTTTGCTATTTCTTCCGTCACTTTTTTACCCGGCAGCATGCCTCCCATACCAGCCTTCGCGGCCTGGCCGATTTTTATTTCGATGCCGTCGGCTTTTGCCATCGCCTCGTCCGTCCAGCCGAAGTAGCCGCTTGCCATTTCCAATATGTAAATACCGGCGTGCTCACGTTCAGCGGGAAGCATCCCTCCTTCCCCGGAGCAGATCATCGTACCCGCCATCTTTGAACCTTCGGCGAGCGCCATTTTTGCTTCGCGCGACAACGCGCCAAAACTCATGTGTGATACATAAACCGGCAAGCTTATCGTTATCGGATTTTTTGCCGTTTTGCCGATGACCGTTTCAAGTTCCACAGGCTCGGCGTCGAGAAGGGGAGGTGATGCGAGCTGTCTCGGGAGGAAAACAATTTTATCCCACAACGGCGGCTGTTTTTCCGTGCGCATCGGTTCCGTGTAACCGTGTTTTCCTATCCAGCCGTCGGCCATGTGATGGATCATCTCCATCTCATTTTCGCGGTCGTCCCGCCGCCTTCGCCACGGGTCGAGGTAATCGGTAAGGGGCGGAACTTTATCCTCGTCATTTACTTCGACATAGATTCCGTCTTCACGTTCTTCCACATTGAAAGTTTTGATACGGTCGCCCGGATCGTAAGGGGAGACGCCGGTTTTCAGATCGAAGTTCCAGCCGTGAAGCGGGCAGGCTATTTCGCCGCTTTTATTGTTAACGGCGCCGTCGCAAAGTTGGCCGCCCCGATGCGGGCATTTGTCATCGATGGCGTACAAAGCGTCGTCAGTGCGGGCAATCGCTATATAACGTCCCCCAACCGTGACGCATCTGCTTTCACCTGATGCCGGTTCTCCTTTTTCAGCTACTTTATAGTACGCCATATAGCTCGTATATTTTACCTTACCGAAACGAGACGTGTGAGGCGGATTACCGCAAAAGGATGTTTAAAAAGCCCTGTTATTTTCAACGAGCCGCTTATCAACTCTCCGATAAAAGTAATTCCGGTCTTGTTAAAAAGCCACGGAAGGCCGAATTTTATCGGGAGAAGGCTTAGGTTAAGAATTGAATCCGAGTCCGCGACTATCAATACATGCGCGTCTTCTCGTATCCCGTCGTGGAATACGAGTCCGCCGTCTTTGAAGACCATAGTCAGCTTAACGCCTATATCCCCGGCCCAAAGTCCGATATGTATATTAAGTTTTTTTAAATCGTCGAGCCGTTGCCGTTTATCCGCGATGTTTTGTCGAATAAGGCTGCTGAGCATAATCGCCAGACCGTTTTCCATTGCGGAGCCTGAAACTGTTATTTCCGGTTCGCCCTTCGGTGGATCGTCCGCTATCTTCAAAATGCCTTTTGCAATAGATTCATTATTTCCGCCTTGTCGGTAACTATACGCGGGTTGAACAGGATGGCGCCGTCCGACATTGATAGTTCGGCGATTTCATTGAACAGCTCCTTCCCGACGCCAACCCCGCTTAAGGTGGTTTTAAGTCCGCATTTATTCGCAATGTCGTAAACTTCCTGCGCGGCGCGTTCACTCGCCTCCGCCGGTTGCATTCCCGGTTCAAAAACGGCCAGCGCCACCGCCGCGTCAACGTAAAGGCCAGGGAACTCCTGCGCGTTAAACCGCATACAGTGCGGCAAGACGATTGAACAGGCAAGTCCGTGATGCGTCCCGGCTATCGCGCCGATAGATTGGGCTATAGCGTGGGCGACTCCCACCATCGCGTTTGAAAAGGCGGAGCCGGCGAGCGACGCCGCTATCAGCATCTGCCCCCTTGCCATAATGTCGTTCGGCCGCTCAACCGCTCGCACGAGCCATTGCTTTATCAGGCGTATGGCGTGAAGTGCGGCCGCATCCGAAAATGGATTGCGCATGGCCGAGTGTAACGCCTCAAGCGCATGCGTCATCGCATCCATGCCCGTGGCGCCTGTAAGGTGGGGCGGAAGCGATACTGTAAGCTCCGGGTCCAGTATCGCCGTGTTCGGAAAAATGCGGTTATCCGTGATGAATGTCTTTCTTTTATTTTCCCTGTCCATTATCACCGCAACATACGTCATTTCGCTTCCGGTGCCTGCGGTGGTCGGGACGGCAATGTGAGGAGTCTGGGGTTCCGTTAGCATACTGGCGCCGGCGAAATCCTGTATGGACCCGCCGCTTTTTAAAAGAACGGAAATTCCCTTTGCGCTGTCTATGGCGGAGCCGCCGCCGACGGACACAACGCAGTCCGCGCCGACACCGCGAGCGTAATCCGCGCCATTATTCACAATGTCAAAACTGCTGTTCGGCTCCACGTCAGAATAGATGCCCGCGCAGTATGGTCCGAGACCCTTTTTTATCTTCTCCGGTACATCGGTATTTTCGGCAAGTACACGATCTGTTACTATCACCGCCCGGTGGCGGCCTAGTTCGGATAGTTCCGCGCCCACATCGCGGGAACTCCCGGCGCCGAAAACTATCTTCGTTGGAGAGCGGAAATCGAACTCAAGATCCTTATCGTGCCTCATGCCGCAATACCGAAACAGGCGCTAGGCTTCATCAATGAATTTTGTATCGACGTATGTAGCGCACTTGACGAGAGACTTGGCCGCCTCTATGTTCCTGACGATTATCGGAAGGTCACCTTTAAGGCGGAGTTTCCCCTGCATCATCCCCTTTACCGGTTCGAGCTCCGCTTTCACAACGGATTTCCACCTCTCGTAGTCGCCGCGGATGATGAAAGGCTGTTTCTCCGCTTCTTCCGGCGTGCAGGTGCGGCAGTCGCGGCACTGCCCTTCGTGGAGATCCAGGTATATGAGAAAGTCCTCTTTTATTCCTATATCCGGTTTCGCGTTTATGATGAGGACTACTGGCCCGTACCGCCAGTTTTTGCCGCCTTCCTTGTAGTCCGGTTTCGATTTGATCTCCTCGCCGTACGCCTTTACCCACTCTTCGCTTGGAAACATAACGGCCATAACATCCCTCACTTATTATTCGCTTATAATGTAATCAATCCAGAACTTTTTATCTCTTCTATCTCCAATCTGGTCGACGTAGATATGTTTTTCCTCCGTATATTCTTTCATGGCATAAACACCGATGTCCTTGCCGACGCCGGACTGCTTATAACCGCCGAACGGCCACTCGCCGTTGAACATGTGGTGGTCGTTTACCCATACCCTCCCGGCCCGTATCTTCTTGGCAATCTCGATACCCTTCGGCACGTCCGAGGTATGCACTGATCCCGCAAGCCCGTATATGGAATCGTTAGCGAGCTCAACAGCTTCGCTTTCGGTTTTGAACTTCGTTACGGAAAGGACGGGACCGAATATCTCTTCCTGAAATATCTTCATATCCCTTCCCACATTGTCGAATAGCGTCGGCTCGAGGAAGTAGCCCTTATCAAGCCGTTTCGTTCTTCCTCCGCCGCGTAGAAGTCTTGCGCCCTGTTCTTTTCCGGATTCGATAAAGTATTCCACCCGTTCTCTTTGCCGCGCGGAGATTAGCGGCCCTACCGTTGTGGAAAAATCATCCGCGGGGCCTACCTTTATAACCTTTATTTTCTCCAGCAGACGTTCCATGAAACGGTCGTATATCCCTTCCTGCAAGAGCAGTCTGGTTCCCGCTTCACACGCCTGTCCGGACCTCCAGTAACAGGCCCATAGCACCATGTCCGCAGTTATGTCGAGCCAGGCATCGTCCAAAACGACTATCGGGCTCTTGCCGCCCAGTTCCAGAGTTAACCGCTTGATGTTGCCGGAGGTCATCTTCTGCACTTCACGCCCTGTTGCGGTTGAGCCTGTAAAACTTACCTTGTCAACAAGGGGCGATTCGCACAGCTCCGCCCCGACCGTGGCGCCGGGACCGGTAACGACGTTGAAAACGCCGGGCGGGATATCCGCCTCCGCGCAGATTTCCGCAAAGATAAGCGCCGTGAGAGGAGTTTGAGACGCCGGTTTGAAGACAAATGTGTTCCCCATGGAAAGAGCGGCGGGTGCCTTCCACATAAGGAAGAAAAACGGGAAGTTCCACGGCACGATACCGGCGCACACGCCAATCGGCTCACGGTTGATGAAGTTCCACGATACGGACGGAAAATCAGTCCACGGAAGCGGTTCGTATCTGGGGAAGTCGCTTGCCTCTACCATTGCCCTGAATATATCCATGCCGACCGGTATGTCCATAAGTGTGGTTGTGCGTATGGGTATTCCACCCTGCCGGCTTTCAACAGCTGCCAGTTCCGATTCGCGCTTTTTCATCCCGTCTACAAGCGCGAGCAGCCTTTTTATCCGCTCCTTTTGAGCCATTCGCGGCCACGGACCGGAATCGAATGCTTTCCGCGCCGCCTCTATCGCACGACGAGCGTCTTCACGGCCGCCAAGCGGGACGGTAGCGAAACTATCTTCCGTAGACGGGTCGGCCACTGTGGAGGTTTTGCCGCTTGCCGCATCGGTAAATTCGCCTCCTATGAGCATCTTCCACGCGTCCATCTTTACCCGGCCCCTCCTTTTTCTCGAATTATCTAAGAAGTTACGAGATTTTACGGGTGATGTCCAATTCTTTTGGGTTTATAAAGAGGCTCACATCCAAAAATCAATTTTGATACCAGTGAACCGGTTATTTCTTATCCCGTTCTTTAATGGCCATGTCCAGGTATATTTTTACGGTATCAAAATCCGGTTTTATCTTTAACGCTTTAGAAAAGTGGAGGATGGCTTCGTCGAAATTTCCTTTTTTCGCGTATGCGGCTCCGATGTTGCTGTGCGCCAGTTCGTTGAAAGGCTCAAACCTTACAGTTTCCTTGTAATGTGCTATTGCTTCGTCCAGCTTCCCCTGTTTTGCCAGCGCGACTCCCAGGTTAAGATTCGCGTTCGGGTGGCCGGGCCTGTTTTTTAGGGCCTTTTTGTAAAGAGAAATGGCCTCGTTAATTTTCCCCCGTCCTGCAAGCGCTACTCCCAGGTTTGTGTTCGCGTCCGGATAACCGGGCCAGATTTTTAAAGCCTCCCTAAAGCTCAGTTCCGCCTCATCGAGTTTTTCTTTTTTTGCCAGAGATAGTCCCATATTGTTATACGATGCAAAGCTTTTCGGGTTTACCTTTAAGGCATTTATGTATAGCTTCGTCTCGTTTTTCCATACGGATAAATGTGACGCGCTGCGCAGACCGAAAA
>JBHHVT010000003.1:0-29266 GCA_046754425.1 Nitrospinota bacterium
AGTGACGACCACCTTTTGCAAAAATACCTGGGACTGATTAAAGACCAGATAACGCGCCTGAACGGCGTGGCCACGGAAATGCTAAAAGACGCCCGCGTTCGGCCGATACAGGGCGGCAAGGCTTTTATCAATTCGGTTTTATTGAAGTCCATAGACGCAATCGAAAACAAGACTGCAAACAGGAACATAAACATCGAGGTGTATCTCGATGAAAACCTTCCGAAACTAAGTTTTGATGAGAACAAGATACAACAGGTTTTCATTAATCTGTTGCGAAACTCGTACGAAGCAATTGGAGATAAAAAATCAGGAAATATTGAAATCGTAGGCCACCTGAGACAGGTGAAGGGCGAAGACTACGTCGAAATAAGTATTATGGATAACGGCTCAGGATTACCGCAGACCGAATGGACAAGAGCCTTCGACTCCTTTTATACAAGCAAGGAAAACGGAACGGGTTTGGGACTTTCGATCGTAAAAGAAATAGTGAACGCCCACGGCGGATACGTCTACATGGAAAGCGGCTCCCTGGGCGGGGCATGCATATGCGTTGGTTTACCATTCAATGAGCAGTAAAAGCTATCAGTACCCGATATTGGTGGTCGATGACGAACCGGCCATATTGGATGTGATGTCCATCAACCTCGAAAGAAGGAACTATGATGTTCACACTGCCGCCACCGGCTGGGAAGCTCTACTTAAAGCCAAAGAGATAAGTTACTCCGTCATAATCCTCGATTACAACCTGCCCGACATGGACGGATTTAAAATATTGTCCGAACTTAAAAAACGCGACCCGGAAGTAATGGTCGTAATGATAACGGCCTACGGCACCATTGAAATGGCGGTGGCGGCGATGAAGTCCGGCGCGTTCAACTACCTGGTAAAACCGATCAACTACGATGAGATGGGCCTGGTCGTGGACAAAGCGATACAACATCATAAGGTTCTCGTCGAACTTCAGGATTTACGTAAACAGCTCAACGAAAAATATGAAGTTGAAAACATGATTGGCCAGAGCAGTAAGATGCAGAAAGTTTACGATATGGTGCGTGTCGTTTCAGACAGCGACGCCACGGTACTGATAAGGGGCGAAACGGGGACGGGCAAGGAACTTATTGCTCGCGCCATACACGGAACCAGCCAGAGACAAAAGAAGAATTTCGTGGGCATTAACTGTGCCGCCATACCTGCCACCCTTCTTGAGGCGGAACTTTTCGGGTACGAAAAAGGCGCGTTTACCGGCGCCGTTACGCAAAAACCCGGCAAGTTTGAGCGGGCGGACGGGGGAACGCTGTTCCTGGATGAAATAGGGGAAATAGCTCCGGAGATACAGGTCAAGCTCCTGCGCGCCCTTCAGGAAGGCGAGTTCGACAGAATGGGCGGGGTAAAAACATTGAAAGTTAACGTACGCATTATTGCCACCACAAACAGGGATTTGGAGAAGGCGATGCTGGATGGGAGTTTTCGTTCCGACCTTTTCTATCGGCTGAACGTTATTCCTATCATGCTTCCACCGTTAAGAGAAAGAAAGGATGACATCCCGCTTTTGGTGAACCACTTTATTCGCATATATTCGGAAAAGAACAACAAGGAGATAAAAAGCATCTCCCCTTCGGCTCTTTCAAGCCTTATGCAGTACCACTGGCCCGGCAACGTAAGGGAGCTGGAAAACGTTATGGAAAGAACAATTGTGATGACTTCTAAAGACAGAATAGTAGATGTGGAAATCCCGCTTGCCGGCAATAACGGCAACTTTCTGTTAATGTCCGACAACAACGTCTCTTTTAGAAATTCAAAGAAGAAAGTAATAGAATCATTCGAGATTTATTACCTTACGGAGGCCATGAAAAATAACCGGGGCAATATCAGCGCCGCCGCTAAAAAAGCGGGGCTTGACTATAAGAATTTTCACAGCAAACTTAAAAAGTACAATATCAAGAAAAGGCAGTTCGAAGAAATATAAAAGGAACCAATTTAACTTATAATGATAATGGAGGTATAAAAATGGATGTAGTAAAAACGCTCGATACTAAAGGAACTCTTTGTCCGGAACCGATCTTGATGATTAAAGCCGCCATGGGAGAGATAAATACCGGTGAAATCATTGAGATGCAGGCTACGGACGCAGGGTCTGTTTCCGATATGGCCTCTTGGTCCAAGCGCACCGGAAACAAGATAGTCGATCAAAAAGAAGAAAACGGCGTCTTTACATTTTTTGTTGAGAAAAAATAATTATTCAGGGGGTTAAAATGAACGAAGAAAAAACTAAAAGAATGGCGATTATTGCGATTCATGGAACGCTGGACCTTGCCTATCCGCCTCTGATCCTGGCAAGCACAGCCGTGGCAATGGATATGGAGGCAGGTATTTTTTTCACCTTCTACGGGCTTGAGATATTAAAGAAAAAACCGAATCTGCAGGTATCGCCCATCGCAAACCCGGCGGCGCCGCCGCCGATTTCAACAGTTCCGGTCGGCGTACCCAACATAGTCGGCATGCTTCCGGGTATGACGGCAATGGCCACCGGTATGATGAAGGGTTGGATGAAGTCAGCTAACGTTGCCACGATCCCAAAACTTCTGGAAGCGTGTCAAAAAGGCGGCGTAAGAATGATCGGCTGCCTGATGACCATGAATGTTATGGGCATCAAGAAAGAAGATCTTATTGACGGAGTAGAACTGGGCGGAGCCGGCACCTTCGTTGATTACGCGGCGGACGCGAGCACAACACTTGCATTTTAATATAAGAAAATAGTCGGCCGCCAAATCGGAGAGCGGCCCGCCGGTCACATTGAGTTTATCGAAGGGTGACTGAAACTATTTTGTTACTTCAAGCATGGTTTTATATATCGCGCCTGGAGTAGACATGATTTTCGCGAAAGAATATTTGCCGAAAATCATTGAAAGCGAGGGCCAATGCGTTGCTATCCGGAAGCGGCCATGCAGCATTGTGGCCTTGCCGTCCATTAGAATTACTTCGTAGGGCAGGGCGGCTACGTGACGTTCGCCGATTTTGGGAAGGAAAAACAACTCCCCGGTCTCTTTGTCTCCAAGACCAATCCCGAATACGGCTGTCTTGGCGTCACTGCGAACGAGAGAAAAAACCTCGTAGGCGCCGCCTTTTTTGTCGGCCAGATTTTTGCGTATAGTTTCAAGCCCCTTATCAAATGATTCGTATTCAGCAAGCTCTACAGGGTCATCGAAATATTCCATTCCTATCTTATAGTGGTAGTGTTCAAGCCTTTTTGCCTTGAGTTCGCCTCCAAACGGCTTGAACTCGTTCCCCACGTTCTTCAGTGCAGCGCGCGCCTCAGACGCGATCGCCTTTAAACCGTCTTCATGTTTATAAAACTCTTTCATCAGGTACACACGGAAAAGATATTCCGGGTTTACCATCGATACCTCGATTTTCCCATCCACCTTGTTTAGGCCCACTTTAAGAATGGAAGCAAGCAGACCCCTGTCCTTAACCTGCAGGGTTATATCCTGTAAATCTTTTCGTGTGTACGCAATGGACTTGAGACTCTCTTTACCCTCCGGACTGTATTCACCGATAATCTTGAAGCCACTGCCGGTTAGAGTCTCTTTTACTTTTGATGCGGCACCAGACATTGATTCGTTGAGAGTCCCCACTTTCAATAAAGGCGAAAACTTTTCGCCCTTTACCGCAACAGCGGTTCCAGTGAAGGCCGCAGTTAAAAATAAAAGGGTTATTAAAAAGAAAGCGATAGGCGTTAATCCTTTTTCACTGTACATCTTTATACCCCCTAAATAGGAAAACCATGATTTATTTATCGAGCGCTTCCTCGCCGAAAACTGTATCCTCCGGCATAAGCGGGAAGAACTTAAGAAAAAATATATAAATGAGGCCAATCATACTCGCAAGGCCCACACCCTGTACCGTCTCTACCAGGCTTAGCCTGTAGTCGTCGATAACGCCGTCCTGAAAGTCGCTTACAATGTCATAACCGGGAAACAGGTCAAGTGGCACTACCTGGCCCGGAATTACGATTATGTAACGCTCGGCCAGAACACCGACAACCACAAGTGTACAGGCGGCCAGTATCCACGGAAAGGAGTTGCCGGTTTTCGGATACAAAAGTATGATAAGCGGGAAAATATTTCCGCAACCCACCATCCCAAGCCAGAAAAGCCAGGTGTGGATATCTCCGCCCATAAGGAGGAAATGCTGTACCTCGTAATTTTTCGGAAAATAGAAACGGTTTATATTTTCAACTGTTATAAAGTAAGTAACAATTATTATAAACCCGGCAAGGTAACGGGCAAGTTTCTTCACCATCGAGTAGTCAAGTTCGCGTCCCGTGCTCTTGAATGTAATTACAAGTATGAGAATCATGAGGGCCGTTCCCGAAGATAGAGCGGCCGCTATAAAACTTGGCGGCAGCAGAGGTGAGTGATAAAGCTCGCGCGCGCCCACAAACGAAAATATGGCCCCCGTCGCGCTGTGCACAAGGACGGCGCAGGATATGGCTACTAACGCTATCACGGTAACGAGTTTTTCCCTTTCGGTAATCATCGCCCAGAGGTAGAAGAAACAGATAGCTATATACGAAGGATATAGAATGCCGTTCAGCGAGTATATGGAACGAAAATTCCAGTAAAAATAAGGGTACACGATTCTGTCGGGCCTACCCCAGACAAGTATAATTGACACAAGCGATCCGAAAAGCAGAATAGCCGCAATGACCGCCGATATTCTCGCCAAAGGTTTGAACTCTTTTATCCCGAACACGGATGATAGAGCGGAGAGCACCAGTGAGCCGGCGCTAAGCCCGATGAAGTAAATGGCTATCACTTTCATGAACGTCCAGGGCACCTGGTTGCTCATCCCGGAAATCTGATGGCCATAGATCTGCCTCATCAGTGAACCCGCTACACCGGCCAGTACAAGCAGCGTTAAAACGGCGGCAAGAGCCCAAAAGCCTTTCGAGTTGCCCTCAATGGTGGAGAATTTGATCTTTCCCTTTGCCATTATATACCCCTGTAAAAAACCTTTGGTTTAACACCGAGATCGGCCCGTATCTGCTTCGGCGCGTATTTTTTTATATAGCGCGAAACCTCGCTATCCGGATCATTGAGGTTGCCGAATATCATCGCCTTTTCGCCGCCTTTTTGGCAGACCTCCACGCATGCCGGAAGTTTGCCGGCGTCTATCCGGTGGACGCAGAAGTGGCATTTTGATACGACACCTTTTGCTATCTTTGGAACGTCCTTATTTGTCCATTCGGTAGTTGACTTAAAAACAAAGGACCTCGCTTTGTACGGACAGGCAATCATGCAGTACCTGCAGCCAATACATCGGTGTTTGTCAATCAGGACCAAACCGTCCTTGCGCATGAAAGTAGCCGCAGTGGGACAGACATGCTTGCAGGGGGGATATTCACAGTGGTTGCACAAAAGGGGGAGCGCCGTTTTTTTATCCGGTGCGTTTTTCGGGCTTATTACCGCTTTTCTGATCCAATGCGCGTCGATTGTTTTGTCCCCGAACAACGGCACATTGTTTTCTATACGGCAGGCCTTTGTGCACTCTTCGCAGCGTTCCGTACAAAGGTTCGTATCGATTACCATACCCCAGCGATTGGCCGATGAAGCGGCGGAGTCGGTCCGGTCTTCAGCCATCGCCTGGAACAAAGTGATCCCCGGCGCTAAAATCGTCCCGACGGCCGCGGCGGTACCCATCTTCAAAAGGCCGCGTCTGTTAATTTCCGTCATAATTCCTCCCGGTCTGCTAAGGCTGGTAATGGCAATCGAAACATTCCAGTTTTATCCCAGTATATTGGTGGCAGCTGTCGCAAAACTCCTCGCGTTTCGTATGGCAGGTTTTGCAGTTGCCGAGCGAGTGTTTTACGGTGCGTATTCCTTCACGCACCGCAACCTTGCGTTCGTGCATCAAGAGTTCCTGGTGGTTCGCGCGCATCCAGTCGGTCGGCTCTACGCATTCCGTTGCATTAGCAGGCAGAGTCAGCTTCGGAGCGGGCGGCTTTGCGAACAAACCGTTGCCGGCCGCCGTGTAGATTATAGGTGCGGACAGTACGATAAATACGATTGAGGTAACGACTATTCCAAACGTACGGTTATTCATTTTTTAGCGCCCAGGACTATGGCGTTGCTTACAAGCTGGTGTACCCCTACGACCGCCTCCATCGGAATATCGTAGTACGGCAGAACCTTCGTGAACTGTGCCTTGCAGATGGCGCATATCATCGCCATCGCGTTGACCTCTTTTTCCTTCATTACTTCCTTGAGCGCGGCCGTTTTCGGCGCGGCTCCTTTTACCCGCAGTTCTATCAGTTCGTCGGTTAAAATACCGCCGCCGCCGCCGCAGCAATACGTCTCTTCCCTGTTGGTGGACGGATCCATCTCCACGAACTTGTTACAGGTCGCCTTTATAATTTCGCGCGGGATTTCGAACTGTCCTCCCGGTTTATCGCCCATCCTGCTGGCGCGGGCGACGTTGCAGGAATCATGGTATGTAACCACGAGGTCGTCGTTGGCGCTTTTATCGAGTTTTAACGCGTCGCGTTTTATAAGGTCGTGCGTAAACTCGCAGATATGCTGCGGCATGGGGTACCTGCTATCGAGAAAATCGAACGGGCCGTTCAGTGTGTTCCAGAAACTGTATGCCGCGCGATAGGCGTGCCCGCACTCGCCAACAACTACCCGCTTCACCTTAAGGTCGCGTGCGGCATCCACGATCCTTTTGGCAACCTTTTTCATCTGGTCATAATTGCCGGTGAACATGCCGAAGTTTGCAAACTCCGATGCGTATGAGCTGAATGTATAGCTTATCCCGGCCTCGTGGAAAACCTTTGCGTAGCCTGCCAGCGAATTGATATGAGGTTCGCTGAAAAAGTCCGCAGAGGGCACTATCATGAGGACTTCCGCTCCTTCCTGGTCCAGCGGATATTTAACGTCGACCCCCGTATCCTCCTTTGTATCTTCCTCCATGAATTCGAGGGTGCCTTCCAGCGCCGGTTTAGGTATGCCCAGGTTGTTGCCGGTTGCATGTACCTTCCCGAGTATTTCAATAGTATATTTCTGTCCTATTCCTATCGCGGCCATTACCTCTCTGGCCGCCATTGTAATCTCGGCCGTATCTATCCCGAACGGACAAAAGACGGAACAGCGCCTGCACTGCGAACACTGGTGAAAATATGTAATCCACTCCTGAAGTACATCATCAGTGAGGGATTCGGCATTCACCGCGCCGCTGAACAGCTTCCCGCCGACAGTAAACTCCTTGCGGTAAACCTTGCGCATAAGTTCCTGACGCGCGACCGGCATGTTGTTCGGATCTCCCGTACCGAGGAAGAACTGACATTTATCGGTACATGCGCCGCATTTGACGCATATATCCATGAACAGTTTTAGCGATTTGTATTTATCCATTAGTTCGCTGAACTTTTGTCTCGCGACTTCCTGCCAGTTGTCGATCAGCTTTCCAGGCATCCCCAGTTTAGTGAGATGTTCTTCACTGGCGGGGAACGGTTTGATTTCCGCGGAGGCGCCTTCTTTTACCGGGGGCGCTTTCATCAGCCCATCAAGGATCGGCACTTCAAATTCTTTTTTGGCCATCTTTATATTCCGTTATCCGGTGACCAGGGATTAATGTGTTTTATTTCGCGCGGGTTATCAATCTGTGTTTTTGTGGGACTGAAGAAAACGCCGCCAGCATGCAGCAGCTTGCTGAAAGGGAAGTAGACGGCAAGGGTCAGCACAAGGGTGAAATGCAATAAGAAAAAAGGGTAGGGCGGTATATTAACCGGACTGAATAAAATCAGCCCGAGTAAAAACTGCTTTATCGCTATAAGGTCCGTGTGTGTGAGCAGCTTTAGAGAGATTCCGCTCAGGCCGATTGCCAGCAGAAGCAACAGAAAAAAACTGTCCGCAACTGACGTTATATACTTTACACGGTCAACGGCGCCGCGCCTCACCAAGAGGTATAAAAGAGGCAGGGGAAAGAGATATCCAGCCCACATGCCGAACCATTGAGAAAATAGCACGATTCCCGTAACAGGCTCTAAAAAGAACCGAAGATGCCTTAACAAAATAAGGAGGAGGATTACATGAAGTCCATACCCGCCTACCCACGTCCAGCGGTTTCCCTTGAAGAGGCTGGAAAAAAGACCGATGTTAAGCGCGTTTTCCGCCACAACTCCACTGAAGGTCGTGGGCTGCGGTGTAATGGGAATCTTAAGCGGGGAGGGAGTTGACGCGTATCCGTAAACCTTATAGAGCGTACCTATAAGGAAAATCGCGCCTGCCGTATAGCTCATGGCTATATACAGAATTGATAGAACGGTAAGTCCTCCCATTTAAACCTCTCCCCAGAGCGATTCCACTGCGCTTATACGCAGCCGGTTGGTTTCGGCAATCCTGCTATTTTGCAAGCCTGTTTTGCCGGCCCCGCCGGGTATAGTTCGTACAGGTACTTTGTATTCCCCTTATCTTTCCCGAGTTTTTTGCCGATAGCTTTTGTAAGAATTCGGATCATCGGAGCTATCTTGTACTCTTCGTAGTATTCGCGCAGAAAGTTAACTACTTCCCAGTGGGCGTCGGTCATCTCAACGCCCTCTTCTTCCGCAATGAATCGACCGATATCTTCATTCCAGTCGTCAAGGTTGGTCAGATAACCTTCCTCGTCCGTAGCATAATTTTTCCCTGCAACCTCAATCGTAGGCATTATTAGACCCTCCTAAAATAATTTGTTTCTTACCACAACGCCTTCCGTAGATTCCATGCGGCATCGTGAATTTTTCGAATACGCGACCTTCTCAAGGTACGATACAAAACCTTTCGCCCAGTCCGGACATCCCAGGTGATGAAGATGGGCAAAGGAAGCAAGTACGTTCTTATAAACGATGCCGTCGTGTTTGCCGTCAATGCCGGTTCCCCTTTGAACGTTATACGCGAACTCCGCGTTTTCAAGTTTCACAACTTCACCGTAGTGGAACTCATGTGCGTGTATTTTTTTCCTGCCGAAACCGTAAGGGGCCTTTCCTGTCGTTTCCAATACCATATAACCGTGGCCCTTCGGCTTTTTGCGAATAACAATCTCACAATCCAGCGCGCCCACCATCTCAGCGCTCTTTCCATTCCATGAAACTTTTTTTGCAAGGTATATGAGGCCGCCGCACTCCGCATGAACCGGCATGCCGTTTTCTACCGCAACGCGGATATCATTGCGAAGGCCGTTATTGATTTCCAGTTTTTCCATAAGGACTTCCGGGAATCCGCCTCCTATATAAAGGCCGTCAAGCGACTTGGGCAGTTTTTCGTCCCTTATCGCGTCGACAGGCACCAGTTCGGCGCCCGCCTCGCGTAGCGCTTCCAGGTTTTCCGGGTAGTAAAAGGTAAACGCGTGGTCACGCACAATGCCCAGACGAACCGTTGTTTTCGGCAGAACGATTTCCGGCAAGCGATGCGAATCGAGTTCGGGCGCGCTTGATGCTATTTCCATAACCTTATCAAGATTTACGGAATAGGATATCTGCATCCTTATATTGTTTATAAAAGGCTTCAAACAATCATCCTCTTCGATGGGAACAAGGCCAAGATGCCTTTCAACCAGTTCCATATCGGTTGTTTTGCGTATGCATCCCAGGATTTCCACATCACAGTACCGGTTTATTACGGCGCGCAGTTTTTGTTCCTGTCGACCGCTTTTTACTTTATTGAGGATGACACCGGCTATCTTTACATCAGGTTCGAACTGCTTGTACCCGAGGATAAGCGGTGCTACGCCGCGCGTTATGCGGCTAGCATCGATTACAAGGATGACAGGCGCCCGCAGTTTGCGCGCGAGGTTGGAAGTAGAACCTTCTCCTTCCACCTCTATGGCGTCATACAACCCCTTGTTTCCTTCGATGAGGCTGACATCCGCGTCTTCGGAATGTTTATGGAAAACGGAATCGATATTTTTCCAGCCCAGCATGAAGTAGTCCAGGTTACGGCACTGCCTGCCCGCCGCGCTTGAAAGCCACATCGGATCGATATAATCCGGCCCTTTCTTGAACGGCCGCACTTTTAAACCTTTTTCCGCAAGGGCCGCCGCAAGGCCAAGTGTTATAACGGTCTTGCCAGAACTCTTATGAGTGGCGGAGATCACTACTCTCGGGCGTTTAACCCTGCGCGCCTTTTGCGAAATATTCTTACTCATGATCTCTCCGGTTCTCATTTTAACCGCATTAAAGCCCCATGCCCATTTCTATATAACCGCATGGGCATGATTCCTCACAAACATGACAGCCGTTACACCTGGTGTAATCGGTGAACATAACCTTGCCGGCAGGTCTTTTGAGGCTTTTTTCAATCGCATCGCGCGGACACATGATCCTGCACTGGTCGCAAACGAAACAGAGTCCGCAGCTCATGCAGCGTTTTGATTCTGCAATGGCCTGTTCCATCGTGATGGTCTGGTTTACCTCGTCAAATCCGGTGGTCCTTTCGTCTACAGGCAGGCTTATCTCCTCGTTTCTGGGTGCGGCATCGTAATAGTCGAACCTCAGTTCAGTATGCTTGATAGGACGCACGTTTGGTTTTTTCTTGAAGTCCCTGCCGTTCAGATAATCCTCCATGGCCTCAGCCGCTTCACGTCCCTGGCCCACAGACTGCGTCGATATTCCGAGACCCAGTACGTCCCCGCCCGCAAAAACGCCTTCGATTTCCGTTTCACTGTTTTTGCCGACGGTGACCCATCCCCGCTTATTGGCAAGCGCGGAAAGGCCTCCGGGCAGTTCGGGTGACTGTCCGATGCCTACTATTACGGTACCCGCTTTCAGCGTAAACTCCGAACCGGCAATCGGCTCCGGTCTCCGCCTTCCGGATTCGTCAGGCTCGCCCAGCTTCATCCTGATGCATTTAATCGCGGTGGCTTTGTGGTGTTTTACATCAAAAGAGACCGGCGCGGCCAGAAACTCGAAATTGATCCCTTCATGCTCCGCCTCGATAACATCCTGCTTGATTGCGGGCATTTCGTTTTTTGAACGCCTGTATAAGATCGTTACTTTTGATTTTAGCGAGTCGCGTTTTGCTACTCGTGCGGAATCGAGCGCCGACTGCGTCCCGCTGGAAAGCCTTAGCGATACCCTGGCGGCGTCAACCGCCACATCGCCGCCGCCGATAATAACGACGTTCCTGCCGGCCTCTACCTTCGCGCCGGAATTATGACGGTTCAGGTAATCCGCCGCCGAGAAAATATTGGTCGCATCTTCTCCATCGATGCCGAGGGAGGTCCCGCGGTGGGCGCCTACGGCGATATAAACAGCGTCATAATCGTTTCGGATATCATCGAAATTAACATCCTTGCCGATACGCGTGTTGCACTTTAGTTCTATGCCGAGATCGAGGATGTTCTGGATTTCCTTGTCCAATACGTTAGCCGGCAAGCGGTATTGCGGAATACCGTATCGCAGCATCCCGCCCGGTTTTTCGAACGCCTCGAAAATCGTAACGTCGTGGCCGCGCCGAGCCATCTGGTATGCGCAGGAAAGTCCGGACGGACCGGAACCTATTACCGCCACTCGTTTGCCTGTTTTTTCTTCGGTCAGTTTTTTGAGTTTCAGTCCTTTATTAATTCCATGCTCGCCGACGAAACGCTCGAAGTTGTTAATCGCAACCGCGCCGTCTTCAAGGTACTGGCGGTTGCAACCGTCTTCACAGGGGTGGGGACAGATTCGCCCGTGCGTTGCCGGCATCGGGTTGGTTTCGGTAAGAAGATGCCACACCTCATCGAATGACTCCTCCACGGGCCGTTTGTACATTTCCGACTGTGCCACATAGGTCAGGTAGCCCCTGATGTCCTCACTGCTTGGACACTCGTGCCTGCAGGGAGGAAGCTTTCGGACGTAAACAGGGCATTTCCAGCTCGCGCCATTGGTGACGACTATCTCTTCCGGGTCGGACTTCTTCAGTACGGCTTCGTCGAACTGTCTGCCCGGTTCAAGTATCGTAGGTGTTCGCATTTCAATTACTCCAGTTAAATTCTCACATGAGAAGACATGTTGAACGTGCTTCTAGCCGCAGGGCCGTCATCGATGTGGTATTTGGTAAATTCAAAACCGGTCTGCTCGAAAAACCTCGGCCAGCCGATCCTCTCAATCCACTCGCCCACGCGCTCGTAAGGTTTGGCGCCCGCCTTGTATGCATCAAGCACCTTGCTTACCGCTTCGGAAACTTCCGGCCATCGCGGCGGGTTGTTCGGAAGACCCCATTTCGCCAGTTTCATGAAGATCGGGCCGCCGCGAGTGCTGGACGATTTACCGCCTACAAAAAGCGAGATCGTGTCGGTTTCCGAATCGCGTATTTCCATTGCGGGACACTGCCCGTGGCATGCGCCGCAATACATGCATTTTTCGTCCACTACTTCCACGGATTGTTTATTGTCAACAACCTTCGGTCGTATCGCCGCCGCGGGGCAGATAGCCACGACTTTCGGTATCTCGCATTGCGGAACGGAGCTGTGGTCTATCCTTGGCGCGTGATGGTGCTGAATGTTAAAGACCATATCCGCCTGTCCGCCGCAGTTGATCGAGCAGCATGAAGTCGAAAGGCGCACCCTGTTGGGCAGAGTTTCGTTTTTAAACTCGTCTATCAGGTGATCCATCATCGCTTTCACCGCACCGGCCGCGTCCGTGTTCGGAAGGTTGCAGTGCAGCCACCCTTGAGTGTGCGTGATGTTTGAGACGGACGGGCCAGTTCCGCCGACGGGGAAGCCGAGCTCCTTCTCCACTTCATTTATAAGCGGATCTATTTTAGACTCGTCGCCAAGACAGAACTCAATATTTGCGCGGACGGTAAAGCGAAGATATCCGTCGCAGTACTTATCCGCTATCTCGCAAATCTGTCTGACTTTATCGACTGTAAGCGTCCTCGGAGAGCCGGCGCGTACAGTGTAGATTTTGTCGCCGCTTTCGGCTGCATGCACCAGAACACCCGGTTTGATGCGTTCGTGGTATTTCCATTTGCCGTAGTTTTTCTTCATCAACGGATGAAGATATTTTTCAAAATCGGGCGCGCCGTTGTCGCGGGGCGCCATCTTTTTAGCTGCTGTTGCGCTCATAATTTAATCCCTTATAAATTATTAACTTACGGTCTCTGTTTTTTCCACGTCTTTGTTCAGCACAGGCGGGTTGTGCTCCTTTTCGCCTTCGAACAGCGGAGTGCTGAGTTCCTCAAACTTGATGTACGGGGTAGTCCTCGGCTGCTTCACCATGTTCGGATCCGGCTTTATCTCCATGTTGTCAAGGAACGTGCCCAAGCCGATTCGCGCGATGAACTCACCGATGCGCTCGTGCTCCAGACCGTTATCTGACCAGAAGTCCCAGAGGCGGTCGACAAAGTCTCCCAGCTTATCCCAGTCCTCCTGCGTATCGAGTTTCATGAAGGGGATGATTACCGAACCCATAGTGTCACCGATTTTTAGTGTTCTCTTGCCGCCGAGCAGGATGGTAACTCCCTTGTCCTTTCCGGGAGCCAGCGCCTTGTGCATCACGTTTATGCAGTGCATGCAGTGGACACAGTCCTCGTGGTCCACCTCTATTT
The DNA here is from genome assembly GCA_046754425.1 of Nitrospinota bacterium. Taxonomy (GTDB): domain Bacteria; phylum Nitrospinota_A; class UBA7883; order JACRGQ01; family JACRGQ01; genus JBHHVT01. The sequence goes on from JBHHVT010000003.1 coordinate 13,566, forward strand.
CCCGTCCCCTTAAACGGATGCAGTTGGTGGGGCAGCGGGTGATTACGTTATCAACGACAAAGTCGGCGCCGTGTTCGTCGACGAACTTTCCGACCTCTTCCTGATTTATCTCCATCGCACCGCGCCATGTGCCGATTAACGGCATGTCCGAACGCTGAGTGGAGTTGGCGCAGTCGTTGGCGCAGCCTGAAAGTTTAAATTTGAATTTATAGGAAAACTCCGGCCGGTGGAGGTAACCGATAAACCTGTCGGTCAGGTATTTGGTTACGCCGAGAGTATCGAAGCACGACATCTCGCACCTGGCCGGACCGATACAGCAGGAGAGGGTCCTAAGTGCGTTGCCGGAACCGCCGAGGTCCCAGCCTTTTTCCATAAGCTCCTCCGCGCATTCAAACGTCTGTTCGGTATTGGAGCCGAGCATCAGAACGTCGCCGGTCATACCGTGCAGCTGAAGAATGCCCGCGCTGTGCTTTTCGCTGATGTCGGCAAGCTCCCTAAGAGCGTCCGTGCTATAGACAAATCCGGAAGGTTCAATTATGCGGATAGTGTGGAATTCCTTGATTGCCGGATATTTGCCGCTAAGTTCCGAAAGGCGGGCGATAATACCTCCGCCGTACCCGTCTACGTTTATAACCGTGCCCTGCCAGTAGTTCCACTTATTTTCGTATGATTCCTCAAGCTGGTCCAATACCTGGTCGACGGACTCCTTTCGCTCCGCAAGTTGTTTTAAATCCGTTACAAAACTGGGCCATGGTCCCGACTCAAGTTCATCGAGTTCGGGTCTTTTTTTATCGCTTTGTTTCGTTGACATTGCTTGCCCTCTCTTACGTTTACAAGGTTTTATTATTCTTTATATTTAATTTATTGCTTATTAAACTTGAGAAAAACGGTTTAAGGCGTATACCTGAACCGCGGTTTTTTTCAGGTGCGGGGGAGGGGAGATCGCTTGCCGCATTTAATCTGCTACCACGAACATACATTGTGCTTCTCCACCAAAGTTACGAACCCCGGATAATCTGTTACTTTAACGCCGTCAATCAGCTTGTCGACAGCCCGTGCTTTCAGGTCGGGTTCGAGCGCGTATATTTCATGCTTTTTCAAAGCTTCCTTAATCATCGGCTCCAGAGAAGTTCCGGAAGCGGCGCCGTAAACCGCATCCTCGTAAAGAAGTACCGGTGTAGTGCCATCCGCAACCTTAAGGCAGCTTTTCAGGTTATCCGTTTGATACGGAGACTTGTTTACTATAAACAGCAATCCAACAACCTCACTGATTAAAATGGCAGGATGATGTCATGTTCCTGCAATATTGTTTTTATTTTACCGGATTCGATAACAGTTACGTCCGTTATAAGATCGTCAGCCGTAAGGCCCCTTGCTTCCATCGAGTCCTTATCGACCCAAAGGTTTTCCACACCGTAGTCTTCCAAAACCTTGTAAGTTTTTGAAAATTCCTTTACGCCTATTCCCTCTGTCTCCTGCCCTTTTTTTAAGACCAATACGCCGTCATCCATAAAGAGTGCGTTTAGTATCTGCTCATAAGCGGCGACAATCAAAATAACTTCAAGCCCCTCGTACGGATAGATAGACCCGTGTGGCGGCTTCCTCATCACAAACAGGAACTTTTTTTGAACTTCCTGTTCTTCCTCGTGTTCTTTTACATCCGCCATTTATAAATTAGTCTTTAAAAGTTACGAGCCGATCAGAATTTATTGCTATCTCGTTAAGCTGACCAAGACCCGAGATACGGGCGCCCTTGATAATGTTGCTGTCGGTTATGCCTCTTCGTTTTGCCGCCGCGATGCAGACGACAATATCAATTCCCCCTTTTTCGCCGAGTTCGGACCACCTGTTGGAGATGTGCCTGTCGTCCTGGGGCGGTTCCATAAGGCTTGTGGCGTTATTCACCCCATCGCTGTATAAGAAAACGCCGACAATCTCGTGTCCTTTGTGGATGGCCGCTTGAATAAAATTGTATGCACTGTCAGCAGCCTGATGCTGATACGGCCCCTCGAGAATCAATACCCCAAATTTCATACGATCCCTTTAACCCCTTTTAGTCACTATAATCAGATTTTCGGGCATTATAAGACAATGTCGTCTTCATACACTCAGTTACACAGCAAAACTAATACCATTATCATTTTACAAGGAAAAAGCTGTTAATATGTAATATATAATCTAACCATATTATTGATAGTCATTGTAAAATAAGCTATTACATAATATTATTATTGCGGGAAGCTTTGTATAAAACCATTCGTCCTGTTGTTATTCACAACAACTGATATGGCTATTATGCCATATATACTGTGATTTTGAACTAATTGTGATTTTTACTTGCCAGGCATCTTATTTACGCGAAAGTTGGAGATTAATACTTCAATATTGAACCTATAAGATAAAACCAGTGTTTTAGAATGTCAAAATGTTTACTATAGTATACATCATGTCTTAAAAACTAAAGTGTGATTTTTAACTGTATCGTTTTCAATGGATTATATTTTTATTATCAGGCATGGAAAATGCAAACCAGTATAAATACCAAAAAAGGTAAACATATAGGCAAAATTTTATATAATATAATGAAAAAAAATAATAGGTGGCTTAATACTTTGGTGTGCGGATATGGAAAATACAAAGCTCGTGCAACCTCTACCGTGAAAGGCGGTTGGGAAATGTCGAATTGTATTAGGAAATTTTCTCTTTCTTCGACGAAGGACCACGGCTTCACGTTGGTAGAAATACTTGTCTCTCTTGTGATATTCACCATTGGTATTGCGGCGCTTGCATCGGTTTCGTTAAATGTAATTTCAGGAAATAATTTCGGAAGAAAATACATCGAGGCGGCGGCGCTTGCTCAGGATACGCTAGAAGAGATTCAAAACGAACGCTCGAATTTTAATCTGGGTACAGATATGCTTCTGGACGCAGCGGCCGGCGGTGACGATACCATCCCAACTGTACTTGCAAACTGCAACACGGGCACCGATGGTTCTACGAACGCCGCGCTGCTTTTTGCATCGCCCGACCACGCTTATCCGGTGGCAGCAGGCGTAGAAACCAAACAGACAAATCCATCCAACGCCCTTGTCTGCCCCATAATCGATATTAATGCCGGCGCGGATCTCGATTCCAACGGTTTTCGCCGAACATGGTCGATAGACGACGGGATAGGAGGGGTCAACGGCGTTGGCGCGCCCGCACCCGGCATGAAGACGGTAACGGTAGTTATCGGTTGGAACGATCGCGGGACGCCCAGATATCTTATGGTCTCAACCGCTATTCAGGGAAACTGAAACGATGCGTTTTGTTAATAATGAAAAGGGAATGACGCTGATAGAGATACTTGTCGCTATCACCATATCCGGAATTGTTGGGATATTCCTTGCAAGGATATTCGAGGTGAACAGCCAGGTTATGACCGGCGAACAGAAGGTCATGACGATGAATTCAAACGCCAGGCAGGGTATATATGAGCTTGCGAAGAACATTCGGCTTTTGGGGTATGATCCGATGATTGTCGGTTCGAGCACGTTCGGTATTACGGCCGCCGATGGCACTTCGATAAACTTTACGGCTGATATTAACAACAACGCCGTCCTCGATGCGAACGAGAGCTTTGGATACCTGCTTGTTTCCGGCACAGCGGCTTGCCCTTCCACATGTATAGCGAGCATTGTTCCGGGAGGCGGCGGCGCTGCCAGGATAGTGGCCGAAGATATCACCGCCTCACCCGCACCCGCCGTAAATCCGGCATTTTGCCTTCAGTACACATTTACGAACGGATCGCAAAGCGATGCCAAATGCGCAAACGTGATTAATCTCCCGGACAATACCAGTTCTACCCTTAATTTTGACAATATCAGGAAAGTAACCATAACGATAACCACCAGGACCGAAGACGTACACAACCTGAGTAAACAGTTTAATTATGAAACCGTTACTACTACGGTCATGCTTAGGAATAATTTGCCGGTATGATTAATAAATATAACTTTGAACAGACGCGAAGACGAGTTCTTTCCGGCGAAGGCGGCTCAGTGTTAATACTGACTCTGTTAATTCTTATGGTGCTTTCAATAATGGCCACGGTGGCGGTGAGGAGCACTAATACGGGCGTTAGCGCCGCCGGCGTTTATAATAGTTATCAGGAAACAACATACCTGGCCGATGGCGGATCGAATTACGCATACGCGATAATAGAGCGGGCAATTGGAAACGGGATGGCGATAGATCCTAAAGACACCGCTAACGTTACCAGCTCGGCGAACCTTATACTGGAGATAAACGCAAGTTCCAAAAGTAATATCGACAGCGCGGACCCGGACAGCGCCAATTACGCGCCCAACGCAAGCATTACGATTGCCGGACAAAATATCGACCTGGATATAGATTTCACAAGATCCAGGAAACTGCCGGGTGCGTCGTCCGAGTTTGCCGCGCGTTACGAAGGCATCGGCGCGGGCGGAGCGGGCGGTGTGGGCCTTCTTTACACTATCGACTCAAACTATAAAAGAGATACTAAAAGCGAATCTACGGTACGTTTAACTTTTCAGTGCGTGGAAGGCGGTGGAAGATGCTTATAAAAAGGCTATCAGTTTTTCTGGTTGTAACGATCCTGGTTCTTTTGCCATACGGCAGCGCAAGGGCCATCGAAACAATGGCGGACTATACGGACTACCCGATATTCATGACCAACTCGGTTACCCCGAATGTTCTGATTGTATTGGATAACTCGGGAAGCATGAACTCGATGGCCTATGAAGGCAACGGTTCGTATGATCCGAACGTTACATACTACGGATATTTCACCTCTGCCTTTAACTACAGTTACGATGGCACCAAATTTAACATTAACGCCGCCGGGCCATGGAGCGGCAACTTTCTTAACTGGGCCGCCATGAGGCGCGTAGACGTCGGACGCAAAGTCATGATGGGCGGACTCGCCACATCGCGCACCGGCGGCGGAAACCAGACTAATATAGGCGACAGCGGCTCCGGCTGGTTCGTCTATAAATGGGGGAAGAACGGCGACGCCGCAACACTTGCTCCATACGTAGGCTGGGATATCGCTTACGTTTTATGGGGCGGCGATTTACTGATATACAGGAACGGTGTAGGCTATATTGATTCGTTTAATATCAGGATTAAAAAAGACGTGGCCCAGGAGCCTGGAGATTTTGTAAGCGGCAACCTTGCGGGACTTATGCAAAAGGTGGAGAATAAGGCTCGCTGGGGCCTTGAATTTTTCAATCAGTATGGCCAGGGTCAAACGGAAGGAAGCGCGCAAAAAAACGATGGCGGAAGCGTTGTACAGCCGATAGTCGGAACCGGCTACGGCGTTAACATGATTACGGACCTGCAAAACACCCCCGCGACTACATGGACGCCGCTTGCTGAATCGATGTATATCGCCGCCGGTTATTACGCAAACGACGGCTCCATGCAGTACAAAAACGGAAACATTCCAACCACGCAGAACAAGGATCCCATGTACTATGGAGACCTCGCCACGCCCCAATACGTTCCGTGCCCGAAAAACTTCGTGATTTTGATTACAGACGGCGAACCTACAATGGACAGTAATATTCCCGCTTCTCCTCCCGGCGCGTATCCGAATACATGCGTTGGCGGCAGCCTCCGTGACTGCGATGGCGACGGTAACGACGGCGCGATAGGATGGAGTTATCAGACGGACTACCTGGACGATGTAACTTTATGGGCGCATACAACGGACCTCAGGCCTGGCCTTACCGGGACGCAAAACATCGATTTTTATATGGTATACGCGTTTGGAAACAACCCGACAGCGGAACAGATACTGAAAAACGCGGCTAAAAACGGCGCGTTTGAAGATTCAAACGGCAACAACCTCCCAGACATACAGACCGAATACGACAAGGACCTTGACGGCATTCCGGATACATATTATCAGGCGTCCGACGGCGCAAGTCTTGAAACAGAGTTAATGTCGGCAATAACGGCCATTCTTAAAAGGTCCACCTCAGGCACCGCGATTTCCGTTCTCGCAACTTCCGCGAGCGGTGCGGGAAACATCTATCAGGCATACTTTCTACCCTCCAAAACCATCGTCGATGCGTCAGGTTCGAGAGACGTCAACTGGCTGGGTCATCTCCTGTCGCTTAACATAGACGCTAACGGCGGTCTGCGCGATAATTCAGGCGCATGCATAAAATTCTTTTTCGACGCGGCACAGGGAGAAACGTTTGTACAAAATATTCCTGAAAGCAGCCCCGGTGTCTGCGACCCTAATGGAGGAGCAACCGGCAGTACGCCCCTGACTTCATACACCGGATACGTATGGGATGCCGGCGAAAAACTCCTTACCAAAGATCCGACAACACGAAATATCTTTACTTTCGTCGATGGCAACAAGGATGGGCTGGTTCAGGTGGGTGAAGTTATTCCCTTCACAACAGCCAACGCAGGAGCTTTGCAAAAATATTTAAGGACCTCGACCGTGGCTGAAGCGACTGACCTCATCAACTTCATACGCGGAAATGACGTAGCGGGATTGCGAGACAGGACAGTAGCGGTGTCGGGTACCGATTACGAATGGAAACTCGGCGATATAGTGCATTCAACTCCGTCAGTTGTTTCATCACCGACGGAGGCATACGGCCTGCTGTACGGCGATGCAAGCTACACATCGTTCTTTAATGCTAATAAGAACAGAAGTATCGCCGTCTATGTAGGAGCAAACGATGGAATGCTGCATGCGTTTTGCGGCGACTCGGCGGGATGCGGCACGGCGGCGGACGGCGATGAAATATGGTCGTATATCCCTTATAACCTGCTTCCGCACCTTAAATGGCTAAGCGATCCCAGTTACACGCACGTCAACTATGTGGATTTCAAGACGAAGATTTCCGATGTAATGATTGGCGGTTCGTGGAAAACCGTATTGATTGGCGGAATGAGGATGGGGGGAGGGCAGATCTCCGACGATACATACGACGTGGACGGTGATGGCGATACCCCGGCTACCAAACTCAGGAAGTGGGAGTCTGCTTACTTCGCATTTGATATTACAGACCCAACCAATCCTATCGGCCTGTGGGAAATTACAGACCCCGATCTCGGCTTTACGATGTCTTATCCCACTATCGCGAAAGTCGGCACGAAGTGGTACGCGGTATTCGGGTCCGGCTCGCAATCCGCCTATGCGCCGGATTACGAAGGAAACCCGGATCAAGCGGCTAAACTGTTTGTCATAGACCTGGATAAAGGCAGCATAGCCGCTACTTTCCAGGTATCGGACACTACATCGTTCTTTGCGGACCCGGTTGCGGTGGATATCGACTTTATCACTACCACCGGCACCGACTACGATATCGAAGCGATTTACGTCGCTGAAACATATTACAAATCGACCGGCGGCGGTTCATGGAATTCACGGATGTGGAGGCTTGTAACATTCGGCGATCCGAATCCGGCCAACTGGAAGATGTACAACTTCTTTAATCCGGACGCGAGTCAGCAGATTGTGGCGGCGCCGTCACTGGCAAACGATGACAACAATCAACAATGGATCTATTTCGGAACCGGCAAGTACTACAGCGACGCGGATAAATCGAGTACCGACGCGCAATCATTTTACGGCATGAAGGACCCCTGCTGGAACCCTGATAAGACAAATTACGGCTGGAAAAGCCCCCTCGGCTCGGCTCCCGGCAGCTGCACGGCAGGTTCGTCGGAATTGACGGCGAACCCGACCGGCTCTGTGACCAAAACGGACCTTATAAACACGACATCTGTCGTGGTTGAGAAGGGCGGTAATATTCAGGGTGGCAGTGTAACAGGCGCCGCCAACGGGGATACCGTTGACAACCTGTCCGACGAGATGGTTAACGATACCGTAGGTAACGCTCTCGGTGGATGGTATGTAGATCTGCCCGTGTCCGGCGAAAGGTCGTTAAACAAGCCAACCGTTGCCGGCGGCCTTGTTCTATTCACTACTTTTGTTCCAAATAGCGACCTGTGCGGATTTAGCGGAGACAGCTACTTCAACGTCCTCTATTTCACAACCGGTACCGCCTACAAGGAATCCGTCATCGGCTGTGCCGGCGGCGACGTAAAGTGTACGGGCGGCACTCCAATTGTCCTTTCCAGATCGGAAACTTCCTCAACCGGAATGGCATCCAGCATAGCCATACACATGGGCAGGGAAACTGGGGCTCAGGCGTATGTACAGCTTAGTACAGGTGAAGCATCGGCGATAGATGTAAATACGCCGCCGGGATCAACAAGCGGAATAATTTCCTGGAGGGATTTATGAGACTAAGATTATCCATCAAGACTTTCATTTTCGCGCTAGCGCTATCAACAGTAGCTATCTCAGTGTCCGAGTCGGCGGAAAGAATAGCTCCCACACCGCCGCCGACATCCAATATACTGGGAAAAGTAGGTAGTGATTTCATTGTTGCCAATGAGAGGAAGTACATTGTAACCCCTAAAACCGTGATAAAAAACCATCGGGGGCAAAAAATATCGCTTCGCCAACTTAAAATAAAATCCAAACTACTAATTGAGTACAAATTTGTCGAAAAAGGGAAAACAAACGTTCCGGAGGCAAAACTGATAAAAGTGCTTTCCGAACCATAAAATATCATTTTTTCAGGTTATTGACATTCATAACCTGCTAAAATGCGGGCCATGAGAAGTATTTTTAAAAAGGCGGGCAACCTTCTATTGCCCCTTGTATTGCTTGCCGTTCTTATCGGCCTGAACAAAACCGGCCAAAAAGGGATTACGTTTGCGGAAACCTCCTGGGACTTTGGCAAGATAAACGCCAAGGAGAAACTGGAACATAAATTCTCTTTCAAGAATACCAGCGATTCCATTATTCAGATTATTGACATCGTTCCATCATGCGGCTGCATGGCGGCCTTTCCGGGAGATAAATTCATTCTGCCCGGCGAATATGGTTTTATTGACGTTACTTTTAATCCGGTAGGTAAAAAAAATAATTTTAGCTCTATCATATTGGTTGAGACAGATGAGAAAAAGCCTTCGTATCTGCTTAGATTGGAGGCGACGATTGTCAGGAAGCCTTTTTCAAAAATCAAATTCCAGGGAACACATCCTTCAATAACGGTGGAACCAACTAATATTAATCTGGGAAATATCAAACTCGGTGATAAAGCGCTTTACAATATAGTAATCGGGAACAGCGGGGACGGGGACCTCTTCATTAAAAACATTGGGGCTCAAAACGAAGCCGGCATATCTTTAAAAAAAAAGCCTATAAAAAAAGGCAAAAGAATCGAACTTACAGCGTTTTATGAAGCAAAATCTAAAGGAAAAATTGGCGACTACATAAAGATATCCTCAAACGATCCGAATCGGCCGCTGGTCAAGGTTAGGATTACCGGCAATATAGAATGAGAGCACCAGCCAATAAAAAGGGCGGAATTCGGAAATAGCCTTTGGCGACACCTACATCCAAACGCTAAACATCGACATTTGACCATAACCCAGAGCGTACTTTACATAATAGTACTTATCGGCATATTTTAGAGGAGTCTCGTAACAAGCCAATATGTTCCCGAAATTGCTATAAGTACGGAGGCAACTCGTTCAAACATATGACCCCATGGTTGTTTACGGATAAAATGCAGGATTGGAAAAAAAACCGCGATTATCGCAATTTGACAGATCTCTATCCCGATATTAAACGAAACTACGGACGTTGCAAGCTCGGAAGTCGAAACAGTAATATCCTTTAGGGCGCCGACGAAACCGAGACCATGCACCAGTCCAAAAAAAAACGTAACTATCCATCTATTACTAAAATCGCTGCGAAACAGGTTCTCTATCGATACATATATAATCGTGGCCGCAATAAGCGGTTCAACGATGGCGGACGGCAGGGAGATTGTTCCGGTAAACGCAAGCGCCAGCGTAATGCTGTGAGCAATCGTGAAAGATGTAATTACCTTTAAGGTGGACATAAACGACGCCGTTACCAAAATGACTGAGAGTAGAAAAAGTATATGGTCGTACCCCGTTAATAAATGTTCCACTCCGAGGCTAAAAAAGCTGTAAAGCCTGTTTATAAAGAGTGATCCGCCAGCTTTTAGTGATTCGACTTCAAAATCCGGATTAGTAGAACTCAGCACTCCCTCGTAAAGAAAAACTGCCGGTTTATCCGCATATGCAACTCTGACAAACTGTAGATGCCTTTCATCGATATCGAAAAACAGACTGCTAGTAAACGTAAAAGCATCGGCATCTTTGGGACATTCAAACAGAGTGTGATAAATAATGTTCCCGCTTTTTTGCGGATCCGGACCCTGAATCCACATCAATCGACAGTCGGCGCCTTTCACCGAAATTTTTACCGAGTCCGCCATATATGCATATTGGTCACTCCTGTTTTTTCCGACCAGCCGCCTCATTGCGTAAAACAGATTGGGCGGTACGCTCAGGTAATAATTAACCGTCCTATTTTCAACGGTGATAATTGAATTGCTCACGCTCCCTATATATTGGTGCGCATCGGCATGCGACCGCGGCATTAACGTAAAAACGAGAACCGCAAAAACAAACAACCATTTACTTATGATTGAGATAGTCGAGACTTTATACCGCATGAAATTTCCAACAGCTAAGAGCGGCAAAACTGTTCGACAAATTCACCAAATGTGCCTTTATCAATTTCTGAGCGAATTTTCTTCATGAGTTGTTGATAATATGTAAGGTTGTGAATGGTATTAACCCGCATCGAAAGCAGTTCTCCCGCCATTAGAAGATGCCTGAGATACGCCCGCGAATAGTTTTTACAACTGCTACACGGGCAGTTTTCATCCAACGCACGATTATCTTCGGCATATTGGCTGTTTTTGATATTTATTTTTCCATGCGACGTAAAAAGCGATCCTCTTCTGGCGTTGCGTGTCGGCATAACGCAGTCGAACATATCCACGCCTTTTGCCACGGCCCGAACGATTTCTTCAGGCGTACCTACTCCCATCAGGTATCTCGGTTTGTCAACGGGCAATATATCTGCGGTCAGTCCGGTCATTTCAAGCATGAGCGTACTCGATTCGCCTACGCTTAACCCGCCTATCGCGTATCCGTCAAAACCGATATCCATAATCTGCCTGGCGGACTCTTCCCTCAGCCCGGGGTCTGTGCCGCCCTGTGTAATTCCGAAAAGCGCCTGCATATCATTCGTCTTTGCGGCCTTGCAGCGATCTTCCCATCGCGTGGTTCTTTCGACCGCGCGCTTTAAATGTTCGGTTTCAGATGGATAAGGCGGCACTTCGTCAAAGCACATCATGATATCGGCTCCAAGCGCCTGCTGGATTTCAATCGACTTTTCCGGTGTTATAAAATGTCTCGACCCGTCCAGATGGCTCTGGAAAAAGGCGCCTTCATCGCTGATTTTTGTAAGACCCCTAAGGCTGAAAATCTGAAAGCCGCCGCTGTCGGTTAGAATGGGCCTCGGCCAGTTCATGAAGTTGTGCAGTCCTCCCATATTTTCTATAACTTCATGTCCCGGCCTCAGATACAGGTGATAAGTATTGCAAAGAAGCACCTCGGAGCCGGCTTGCTCCACCTCGTCGGTTGTCAGTGTTTTTACGGTTGCCTGCGTACCGACCGGCATGAACGCCGGAGTCTGGATATCGCCATGCGGCGTTTTTACAATCCCCAGGCGCGCCTTTTTGTCACTGCGGATTACATTAAATTCAAACATAAAAGGACAATCGGGAAACTTAAAAGCGGTTTATCAAATGAGGCTCAGCAGGAACTTGAAGTCGTCCTCATTCGCCATCAGGCCGATGCCCGCAAAAAAGGTGCGGTAGTATTCGTTCAGCATTTCATCACCGCCGATATATATATAAAGGTATTTTTGAATGTAAAATCGGCCGGTCAGTTTGATCTGTGGGTTTTTCGCGTTGGTGTCGTATCCGCCCAGATTGAACATTGCCGCGCTCAGCATGACGGAATCCCTCCACAAGTGGAAATCGAGCCCTATCCCGCCGCTCGATTCCATCAAACCGCCTTGCAAGGTCAGATCTCCGTACCGTTTCGCGATTATGAATGTATAAAGAAGCGAGTTTAGCGTATTTCTCGTCGTCGTAAGGTTATTGCGCCTGACATCTTCGGAAATTTCGAGCAGGTAATATTTATCCTCACGCGGTTTTACCCTGACCGAAAAATACGACTTGGTCTGGTCGTACTCGATATACCGCTCGCTCCGCAGTCCCAGCGCTATTTGGATATCGTTCGCTCTGCCGATTAACCCTTTCGCTCCTCCGAGGGTGCTGTTTATGTTGTTGTAAACATCTTCTTCCTGTATCAGCTTGCCAAGCGTTCCTTCACCCTTTTCCATTTTTCCGGATATCTGTTTTATGCTTGCCATTATCACATCGAGTTTGTCGGAGCTTTTTCTCAGGTTTTCCATGCTGACGCGGAAATTCTCGCGGTTTTCTCCAACCACCTCGTCGATGTTTGCCGTCACGCTTTTAAAGTTTTTTATCCCGTCCTGTAGATTAGCCCTGTTTTCCGCAACGACTTCGTCGATATTTTCTGTAAGTTTTTTCACGTTTTCGATGCCCGCCTTTACGTTTGCCCGATTTTCGGCAAGTATCTCTTTCAGCAGTCTCGTGGCTTCTTTTGCATTGCCGACAATAGTATTGAAACTGTCCTCGTTGTCTGAAACGATCTTGTTAACCTTTGTCGTCATCACAATAAGATTGTCGATGATGGTTTTGAGTCCGCCCTTGCCCTCGTCATCGGCGGCGAAGGATTCCCTAAGCGTTCGCGTGAACAGCTGCACGTCATCAAGCGCACTGGAAAGTTTTGTCATCATCTCGTCTATGTCCGTTGGATCTATGCTTTTCGGAAGCGCCGCGCCGTTTTCAACGAATGCGTTGGATGCACCCGGATTTATGTCAATGAACTTCTCTCCAAGAAGCCCTGAACTGCGGATGGAGGCGATGGAATCGACGGGTATCCTCACGCCCCTATTGAGGTCCACTATTACCTTTGCCTTCCTGCCTTCCAGTTCGATGGAGCGCACTTTTCCGACACTGACTCCCGCCATTTTTACGTGCGATTTTTCCGATACGCCCGATACTCGGTTGAAAACGATTATTAATTGAGTTTCGCCGTCCTCGCCGAAAAATGGAAGCTTGCCGCCTATTTTGAACGTCATGAATAAAAGCGCGCTAAGGGATAGAAGTATAAACACACCAACCTTTAGGTCCGTATTCCAGCGTGTCAACCTGTCCCCGCCCTACTTTGTTCTGCCCTGCACGGCTTCCGTCTGCCGGATTATTCTGCCTATTTCGACGAACTCCCTTACCGCCGGGTTTGTCTGCTCAAACATAATCTCGTCGGGAGTTCCCACGGCCACTATCTTTCCTTCGTACAGCATCGCTATCCTGTCCGCTATCCTGTTTGCGCTTACCATGTCGTGAGTAATAGTTACCGCCGTTACATCCAGCGCGTGTGTTGTTTTGATAATCAGATCGTTGATTACATCCGCCATTACCGGGTCGAGACCCGTCGTCGGTTCGTCGAACAGGATAATTTCCGGGTTCCATGCGATTGCCCGCGCGAGGCTTACCCGTTTTTTCATGCCGCCGGAAAGCTCCGCCGGCATAAGATCGTTGATACCCGTCATTCCCACCAACTCCAGGCGCTCGGTAACTCTTTTTTCAATCTCCGCATCGGTCATGTCAGTGTGCTCTCTAAGCGCGAAGCCGACGTTTTCCGCCACAGTAAGAGAATCGAAAAGCGCACCCCCCTGAAAGAGCATCCCGAATTTTTTCCGCAGTTCCGTAAGCTCGGCCTCTTTCAGTTCGTGCACCACCTGTCCGTCCACCACTACCCTGCCGGCGTCCGGCTTTAGCAGGCCTATCATATGCTTTATCAGTACACTCTTGCCCGTCCCGGAGCCGCCGATGATAACCATACTTTCGCCCTTTTTTATCTCCAGGTTCGCGCCCTGCAATACATTCTTTGTGCCGAAACTTTTATAAAGATTCTCCACGCTTATCATTATCGAATTCCGCCGCCTTCCGAGAACAATAGAGCCGTAAGAATGTAGTTGGCCACGAATATAAGCATAAAGCCCAGAACAACCGATTTCGTTGTCGCCTTTCCCACCCCTTCGGCGCCCCCTTCCGTATAAAAACCTTCAAAACATCCGACCATCGACATGATATAGCCGAAAACGGCCGACTTCAAAAGGCCGGAAAAGATATCGTTATATTCCATAAACTCGAAAGTCTTTTGCAAAAAGACAACCGGATTCGCGTCCAGCAGGAATACACCTACCACGAACCCGCCCATAATGCCTACAAGGTCCGCCAGAGAGGTTAGAACTGGAAGCATTATCGTACCCGCTATGACGCGCGGAACAACAAGATATTTTAACGGGTTGAGGGCCATCGTATAAAGAGCGTCAATCTGCTCAGTCACCCTCATCGTGCCGAGTTCTGCAGTCATGGCGGAACCCGCCCTGCCGGTAACTATAAGGCCGGTAAGAACCGGCCCGAGTTCCCTCGTCATTGTCAACCCTACAACGGTTCCAACCATGCTCTCCGCGCCGAAACGCTTGAATCCCGTAAAACTTTGCAGGGCAAGCACCATTCCGGTAAACATCGCCGTAAAAAAGACTACGGGAAACGAGTTTACTCCTACTATAAGCATCTGTTCCATGACCGCCTTTAGCCTGTAGGGTCTGCGGAACATCCACCTGAAGGTGGTCCAGATAAAGCGCCAGCCGGCGCCAACGTGCATAAGCCCCAGAAGGCTCACGCGGCCAAGCGTCTCGACCCTTTGAAGTACTTTGTTATTGGCGGCTTCGGCCATTTTACGCGGTAATAAGGGAGAGGATGCAAAAACAGGGACAAACCGCTGTACTATAAAACCCTCTATTATTCATAAGCTTGCACTATACCCGACATACATCCTCATATCAACAATTTCAATAGTTGAAAAACTCACCACAGTGAATACAGAGGAAAACTAGTGGCATACCGAAGGCGCGGGCTTACTTTTCGTACTCGAACGGCTCGCCCAGCTCTTCGAATGAAAAATTCTGGAAAGCCGTATGTCCGTCGTAATCCAGTACCCGTATATCTTCGGTGTCGCCAAGGTCCTGCATTATGATGTCGTACCTGTTGCCGTAT
Source organism: Nitrospinota bacterium (assembly GCA_046754425.1). Classification (GTDB taxonomy): domain Bacteria; phylum Nitrospinota_A; class UBA7883; order JACRGQ01; family JACRGQ01; genus JBHHVT01. Next base: position 28,736 of record JBHHVT010000003.1, read on the forward strand.
CTCGCCTTTGCCGTCTCCAGCGAGACCTCGAACGCAATGAATTTATTTATCCCTTTTTGCGCAAGCTTTTCGATGAACCTGTCGTCGTAAAGATACGGATACGATGTAAGTATGAGGATCGGCGTGGCGCCGGAAAATATTAATGCGGCTTTCATATTCTCCTCCCTGGTTTTGAGTGAGGACAAGAGCCTTTACCTGGCTATTATTTTACCTGAAATACACAGTGCGGGTAACCGCCCTCCCCCGCCGTTTTTTGTCACCACAGAGGGCACGGAGGAATATCGTAGGGGCGGTCTGTCACCCTGAGCTTGTCGAAGGGCCGCCCAGGAAAATCACCGCAGAGGAAAACTTGGTGGCAAGTCCTGGTGGCACAGGCGACCCCGCCTGTGGCGCGCCGCCAGGCGCGGTGAGTCTTGGTGGCACAGACTTTAGTCTGTGATTCGCCGCGAGGCGAAGTCTTCCCGCTTCGCGTGAACCACAGGCATTCTTGTCTGTGCCACTAAATATTATTTAAGTGAGAGTCACGCGCCC
>JBHHVT010000004.1:0-28845 GCA_046754425.1 Nitrospinota bacterium
GACGCTCCCGAATTGGATGGGCAGAAGGTAAAAGAGGCGATATATGATTGTATTCTAGGCAAAATCAGATATGGAGCAAATGTCAGAATATATTCTCATGATGAGCAGTGGTTTGTATCGGGGTTTGTCCTGGACCGGTCCTCAGTAAAGTATTTTGAGTTGAAAAAAACTGAGAAGTAACATTTAAGTTATACCTCTTTTATGCTGTTATGCATGAGTGTAGATTTAATATATTGTTTAAACGAAACAGTAAAACCCGGTTAATGTTTCGATCTTATTTCATCACAATAACAAGAATTACACCCAGTTAGCCTGGTGGACAAAATTTGTCACTATGGACGTTATTTTCCGATAAACCACACTTCATGTTTAAAAAACTGATAATAGCGCAATTGTTCATTGCAACTATTCTGTTACAGAGATGAATTCCAATGGTTTAGGGCAAGCGACAGCCTTTTAAAGGAACGCGTGTTGCATTTTTACCCTACGAAAGGATGAGGTTTGTACTTCAAGTTTAAATTATCAACACACTGGAGAGGTGGAATTATGAGAATTATTTTTAGGCCCGTTTTTCTGTTATTTTTGGCGATGGCATTCCTTGCCATGCCCCTGAACCAAGCGGATGCAAAGAGGCAGAAGTCGAAGGAAGATCTTGAAAAGGCTAAAAAAGCCGGCGATCTTTCCACGGAAGAAGCCATGAAGTTCCGTGACGCGTATGGCCGGGAAGCAGATGAGGCGAACATTGAGTCTTTTGAAAGCAAGACAACCAAGAAAGCCTCAGGCGCCTCCACATACGGCGTAAAGGGGTTTGACTACCTGACAGGCGTAGGTAAGGTCGCTTCGGATCCTTCAAGGATCAACGAAAAGACCTTTAAAATCAAATCCGCCAATAAGTCTCCGCTTGAGAAACTGATGAAAAAGCGCTTCAAGAACAAGTGGACAGGCCAGTACGACGATACTCAGTCCGGCTGGGGTGAAAAATCAGGTGTTACGGAAGTCTGGTTTAGAAAACACAATGTATCAAAGCTGGGCGCGAGCTACAACAACTGGGTTAACCAGTGGAACGACCTCACAAGGCCGGACACCGGCGGTAAAACTCTCGTAAAGGGCGCCGACCCGGATCAGGGTTCGCACTGGTTCTCTTTTTACTGCGTCCATTGCCACGGTTGGACAGGCAAAGGCGACGGCCCCACCGCAGCGCCGTTGGACCCGCGTCCGCGTAACCTTACCAACGGTAAATACACGAATTACATTTCCAATCTTGACATTTTTACGATGATTAAGGGCGGCGGTAAGGCGCGCAATCTATCCGAGGCGATGCCTCCATGGGGTAACGTACTGCAGGATCAGGATATCTGGAACGTAGTGGCCTTTATCCGCACACTGGCTGTTAATCCGAAATACACGCCGGATCCGGACGATGTAACCGCGGCCGGCGCGGCGACAAGCGATGAATTCCAGGAAGTGAACGAAATGCTGGAACTGCCGGGCGAAATGGCCGGTCGCGGCTCTATGAAAGGCGGTTTCTCCTCGATTGGCGGCGGACGGCTGGCATCGGAGAGAGTCGGCATAGGCGGTCAAAAGACCTCCGGACATGGTGGTCAGGATGCAGCCTCAGCCATGGGTGACTGGGCTATGGACAAGAAAACAAACGTTAGGTAATAGATCCTCTTGTAACGAAGAGGTCCCCAAGGGGCTCCTCCTGAAAAGGAGGGGCCCTTTTTCTATTTTGGTCTGCTTTTTGCACATTTCTCCGCTGTGTACCAATAATTATACAGTGCGTAGGCAACAGTAGTACACTGTCGGTATGCGATAATTAATAAGTTTATTTTAGGGGGATCTTTTTTACATGATCGAAATCCAGAATCTTACCAAGAGTTATGGTGAGGCAAGGGGAATAAATGATGTCTCCTTTAACGTTGCAAAAGGAGAAATAGTAGGTTTTCTGGGCCCGAACGGTGCGGGCAAGACAACCACTATGAGAATACTCACATGTTTTATGCCGGCTACAAGCGGAAGCGCCAGAATTGCAGGATTTGACATTTTCGAGGATTCCCTCGAAGTAAGGCGTCGCATAGGATACCTTCCGGAAACGGTTCCTCTTTATACCGATATGCAAGTTCCCGTTTTTCTGCGATTTGCCGCCGGCCTTAAAGGCATTCCGCGGAAACAAATCAAAAGCCGTGTTGGCGAAATCATGGAACAGGTAGGGCTTACACATATGGCGCATAAATACATCGGCGAACTTTCCAAGGGATACCGGCAGAGGGTCGGGCTGGCGCAGGCTCTGATAAACGATCCCGAAGTACTGATTCTTGATGAGCCGACAATAGGCCTCGATCCAAGGCAGATTATTGAAATCCGATCGTTGATTAAGGGGCTTGGCGAACAAAGGACGATTATTTTAAGCACGCATATTCTGCCCGAAGTAAGCGCGGTTTGCCAGCGTGTAATCATTATTGACGAAGGCCGCATAAAGGCGATGGATACGCCGGATAACCTTATGTCCCAGCTCCGCGCTGTAAGCCGTGTGCGGGCCCGGATCGGCGGACCGCGCGATCTGGTTCTTAATGAACTTAATAAAATAGATAGCGTGGATAAAGCCGTTTACGTGGAGAATTCATCCGCCGCCACACAGGGTTATATCGTTGAGTTCTTAAACGGATACGACGGTTCTCATCTTGTTGCCCGTCTCGCGGCCGAGCGAAAATGGGATTTATACGAACTCAGTCCGGTGAAAATGAGTCTCGAGGACATTTTTATCCGTATCGTAACGGAAGAAGAGTCAAAGATATGAGGAACTTTTTATTCATCCTCGCAAAAGAGGTAAGGTCTTATTTTAACTCGCCGATAGCGTTCGTTATAATAACGATCTTTTCGGTTCTCACGGGTTATTATTTTTACAACCTTTTCGCCGTTTTTAGCACAATAAGTTTTCAGGCGCAAACGAACCCGATGATAGCAAGCCAGTACGGCGCGCTGAATGTAACCGAATTCGTCGTGCGGCCCTTTATAGGCAACGTTAGCGTTGTGATGCTCATCCTGCTGCCGATGCTTACCATGAGGGTTTTTTCCGAGGAGAAGAAAGCGGGCACCATAGAACTGCTCCTTACTTACCCGGTTAATGATACGGAAGCGATAATGGGCAAATACGCGGGTTGCATGGGCATCTTTGTTATCATGCTGACTCTATCCATCCCCTGCGTAATCCTGATTGAATTCTTCGGCGATCCGGAATGGGGTGTAATAGCCGCCGGCTACGTCGGGCTTTTGCTTATGGGTTCGGCGTTTATTTCTCTTGGAATATTCATGTCTTCCCTTACGGAAAACCAGGTGGTTGCCGCCGTTTTGACTTTCGCGTGCCTTCTGATTTTTTATATGATCAATTACTCCGCGGGCTTCGCCGGCGAGACAATGGCCCGTGTTCTGGAATATTTGTCCTTCAACTACCATATCCAGACTTTTGTTAAAGGCGTAATAGATACATCCGACGTACTCTACTATCTGCTGTTTACGATATTTTTTATTTTTTTAAGTATGCGCTCGCTCGAATCGGCGCGGTGGAGAGCCTGATATGAAGATTTCATTTACACTTGTAGCCGGTTTCGCGGGCTTGGTGCTGATTGCCGTCGGTTTGGGCGTATTTGTGATTTACGGGACGATGACCCTTACAGCCGCCGGATTATTGTGGCCCGGCCTTATGCTGGTACTTTTCCTTTTGTATGTCCGCTTCAATGAAATCAAAAAGCTTTTGGCAAAAAAAAGCTCCCGGTACGGCGCAAACATGGTTGTGATGGTAATCGTATTTGCCGCGGTGGTTATTTTCATGGCAATATTGGGGCATGCGCATAAGAAGCGGATTGATTTAACAAAAACCGGCCGGTTTACCCTTTCTTCCCAGACAAAAAAGATTCTAAAAGCTCTCGATACGCCCGTTAAGGCCGTCGCCTTTTACAGAAGCGAATCCGGAACGATGCACGCAAGGCAGCGTCAGACGATGCGCGATCTTCTGGACGAATACTCCAGCTTCTCTGAAAACTTCACGTTCACTTTCATCGACCCGGACAGAAAGCCGGGCCTCGCTTCCAAATACGGCGTTTCCGAGTACCGTATTGTTCTGCTGATGTCCGGCGGCAAGCAGGTGAAGGTTGCCAACGAGAAGGAAGAGAAAATGACCAACGGTCTCATAAAGCTTTTGAGGAAAGAAAAAAAGGTAGTTTATTTCGTTAAGGGGCACGGCGAAAAGGATATAACCTCGAAAAGCAAGGACGGCTACAATGCCGCCCTCCAGGCAATGATTGACGAGAACTATACCGTAAGGGAACTCCTGCTTTTGCGTGTGGATGAAATTCCCGATGATGCGTCGGTACTGGTGTTGGCGAGTCCCAGGCGCGACCTTGACAAATCCGAGCTCGACAAACTGGACAGATATTACAAACGGGGAGGGGCCCTCCTGGTGGAAATAGATCCGGGCCATCCGCCGGGTTTCCAGACATGGCTTGGGCAGTACGGTTTTAAAGTTCAGACCGACGTCATAATAGACCAGCAAAGCCAGCTATATGGGGCCAGCCACCTTACACCAGTGGTGTATGCCTATCACAAAAAGCACCCCCTTACGGAAGGTTTTACCCTTGCGTCATACTTCCCAATTGCCAATTCCGTTTATATAGACGAAGATAAGAGCAAGGGACGTTACGAACTGGCCCTTACCGGTCCGAATTCATGGACGGAAGTAGACAAGGATCAGCTCGAATCGGGACAGGCTGAATATAACGAGGAGAGGGAAAAGCGGGGGCCGATTCCGGTTATGTCCGTAACGACGATCGCCGTAAAGGGAGAGGAAGATAAAGAGGGGGCGAAAATAGACCGTTACGGGAAAATGATTCTTATTGGAGATTCAGACTTTGCCGACAACACAAACATCAACTTGGCGGGCAATGGAGATCTATTTTTAAACTCAATAAGCTGGCTGGCCGAAGAAGCAAACCTGATAGCCGTGAGAGCCAAAAAATCTATCATAACGCCGGTGGTTCTGACTGTAGCGCAGGGGCGCGCGATTTTCTGGATTCCGGTAGTGATGATACCTTCAGTTGTTCTTATGGCAGGCATAAGCATTTATAGCCGGAGGAAATGGTTTAGATAATGCAAATTAACCTGTCCTCCCGCCTGAAAGCAAAAAGATGAGGTACTTTAAAAAGACCTTTATCTGGGTTATCATTCTTGTCGCGTTTGCAGGCTACAGCTACATTGATTTCGAAAGCACGCGGTTAAATGAAGTTGAGAAGGAGCAGGCAACGCGCCTTCTGCCTTTCGATACCAGCGAAATTCTCTCCGTAACGATTAAAAAAGAGGGAAGAATACTCGAGCTGGAACGGTGGGAAGAAGGATGGAAAATTATCGCGCCGATAAAAGCGAAGGCGGATAGCGAGACCGTGGAAAAATTTCTTGGGCATATGACCGAATCGAAAAACGATTCGGAATATGTCATGGAAACCGATCCCACACCGGAGCGGCTGGTCGAGTTCGGTCTCGCCAAGCCAACCCTTTATGTCACCCTAAAGGCCGGTAAGGAACTGGCGTCTCATACGATTGTATTCGGCGACAGGGCTCCCACTATGGGGGTAGCCTTTGCACAGCTTGAGGGGGATAAATCTATCTATCGAGTCAATGCCGACGCAAAAGCGGAGGCGGACAAGGACGTTTATTACTTTCGTGACAAATCGGTTCTCAGGTTAAACCCGGTGATGCTCGACCAGTTTGTGATAAAGCGCCCGGAAGGCTCCATCAGGCTGAAACTTCCCGAGAACGGCAGGTGGGTACTGGAAAAACCGATCCGGGCCCGTGCGGATCACAAAAGAGTGTTTAATGTCATGACCGCTTTCGCAAACGCCGAGGTGAAAGAGTTTATCGCTGAGACAAAGAAAGATATTCAAACCTATGGACTCGATAAGCCGCAGACGGAACTGTTCTTCTGGCAAAGCGGAGACGCCAAGCCGACGGTTAGAATTCAGGTGGGGAACAGAAGTCCCGAAAAACGTGGATATTTTGTCACCATGTCGGACCGCGATAACATTTTCGTTCTTGGAGAGGATATTATTAACGCCATTCCACGGCACGCAAACGACCTGAGAAGCAGGGAGCTTTTTTTCTTTGATAAAGACCGCCTGAAGCGTATTGAGATCAGGGAGCGGAAGAAATCGATAGTCCTTGTTAAAGACAAGAATAAGGATTGGAGAAGGAACAATGTTAGCGGAGAGTTGGTTGATTTCAACCTGGTTAAAGAGTTTCTCGATGAAATTGTAGATGCGAAAATCGAAGATTTTATTGCCGGCGGCGTAAAGGATTTCGGGCAATATGGTTTGGAGACCGCAAAAATAAAACTGCTTTTGTGGCCTGAAAAAAGCGCCGTCCCGTTAAGCCTTAACATCGGTAAGAAGACGCCGATGGGAAAGCATGTTTATGCCAGTATCGGCGGTCAAAATGAGGTTCTTGAGGTCAATAATCGTATAGAAACAGTTTTAAAGAGCTATTTTTAAACAAGAAAAAGGATAGTTATATGAACTTTCAAAAGTTAATGCGGATAACTCCGGGTCTTATTGGCTTCGTTTTGCTGTTTTGGATACAGCCTGTCTTTTCTGAAGAGGAGGGGCCAAGCGTAGGAAACCTTTTCATCCAGGCATACAACGAACAGGACGAGGCGACCATGAAAAGTCTGATAAAAACCAGGGCGGAAGAAGTGCCGGGAGAAGTTCAGGCGATGGTGCAGTATTCCCTCTCTCCCGACGCTTCACAGCAGGAGCAGGATTTCCTTTTCAACATAGCGGGCATGATGTCCCAGATGTATGGCGAAGTCACCGGTGATGAGCGGCTGTTGAACGCTGTGAAGTCGAATTATATTACACTGATGGATAGAAGAAAGTCATCCGCGTTACCGCCGAATTCCGTTAAGAAGGTGAAAGATGATCTCCTTTCTCTTGGAAAAGGCGACTGGCGGATCATGGTTTTTAAGTTGAATTCGAACAAAGAGCTGATAGTTGAGATTGAAATTAGGGAGTCCTCGGGAGGCGAGAGCCTGACACCCACAATCGATTTTCGGACAGGCAATAAGGCCAAGGAGATTGTCAAAAATGGGCTGCCGAATATAAAAGCTGGGAAAATCGTATGGAGTAGTATAGGCATCGGACTGAAAACCGTTTTTTTGAATTAAAAAAGAGAGAGGCTAAAACGTTGCGTATTGTTGTGTTGCTTGTTTTGTTTCAGATGATGCCCGCACTTGCTTACGCCGGAAATCCTGAAAACGGAGAAAAGCTGTTCATGAAAAAGTGCAAGAGTTGCCACCGGTTGACGGAAGGGACCAAGGTTGGGCCAAGTCTCCTGGGGGTCACGCAGAGGCGGTCAGAGGAGTGGCTCCAAAAGTGGCTGCAAAACCCCAAGGCAATGCTTAATGGCGGCGACCCCATTGCCGTTGAATTACTGAAGAAGTACAAGAAAAGAATGCCGAAACTCAAAATGATGCAGACCAAGGAAAACAGGGATGATGTCATATCGTTTTTAAGAAAATATGTTGTTAATTGATACTGTTACTAAATTAAAGGGGGCATATGATGCGTGTTTTGATTAAAAGATTAATCGTCCTTGGTTTGATACTGGTACCGCTAATGGTATTCCAGGCATGCACGAGCGGCGGCGTTGAAGATAAATATGCCAAAGTCTTTAGCGATATAAACAAGGACTGGGAGCTTTACGAGGTCAAACAGGCTGGCGGCTCCACAATAATCAAGGTGGAGGTTATAAACTCCGACAAGGTTCCTTTCAAGGAGGCGAAAAAGGCAATGGAAGCCTTACAGAAAATGGATCCAAAGCTTTCGGGGTATATCGAATTTTATAACAGCGAGGTGGGAATTGTCCTGCGAAAAGTTGAGATAATTCCAGCCGCTACTTGACATAAAAAGGGTCTTTATGGACGGATATATAAGCCCGACTGGTCGATTCCACTTCCTTGAAGTCGCTGAGCAGCTTGAGGCGGATACTGTCCACGGTTGCGAGATCGGCGCCGGGGATCCGAATCTGGTAAAAGTTGACCGCTTTGTCGTACCCGACTACTTTGCCGTTTGCTGATGCTATGATTTTTTCAACTGTCGCTTCATCCGTATCCGGCCTGAAGATTATGTTGATCGTGTCTTTTATAAAATCAAGGCCGGAATCCGCATCCGTGACAATGTCTTCCTCCGGCGGTACGTATGCCAATTTTCCGGTCGAGCCGCCTTTTCCCTTTTGCATAAAAGAGATTTTGCTGCTGTCAGGGCATCCGGACAGAATAACCGGGACGAGAACCGTACAGTACAAAAGAACCGCCCGTATGGTTTTGCCGGATAGCGCTGTAGTATCTATCTTCAATTCAAGTTTTTTGCCTGTGCAACGGGTTAAATTATTTTGCGCATCTGAAACCGGTGTAAGGGTGTGTATCGTCCGGGATGCTTTTCAAAGTGGAAAAGACGGTAGACCTTTTCATGTTGTCGAAGTAGGAGCCTCCAATCTGGAGCCGGTATTTCTTGTCTGGTCCATCCCATTCATTTACCCATTCGATTACGTTGCCGCTCATGTTCATGACACCATACGGGCTTTGGCCGTTTTTATGGCTGCTGATGGGAACAGTGTTGCCGATATTCGCTTCAAGTGTGTTGGCTTTTTCTGCGTCAAATTTGTTCCCCCAGGGATACTTTCTGCCGTCGTCACCACGCGCAGCTTTTTCCCATTCAAGCCTTGTGGGCAGCCTTTTGCCGAGAGATTTACAGTAGGCCTCGGCGGCGAAATAGGAAATCTCGCTCACGGGATGAGACCCCTTTCCCTCTGGTACCTCAATTGTTTTGTCGAATTTGTGGAACTCAAAAAAGGGAACTTCAAATTTATCTATGTAAAACTCTTTTACATTGCTGATTTTTTTATCCGGTCCCGATTTAAATTCTCCACCCGGGATTTTCACCATGGGAGCGCCTTTTTTTGCCGCGTAAGAATTATTAACGAAAATGGAAACAACAAAAATGGTTAAAAGAATGACTATAGGTCGACTTTTTCTGAACAATTTGAATCTCCTCCTTAAAACAGTAAAAAACTATATTGAAACAGACTTATTTCCCGATGAGATAAAGAGCAATAAACGAGCCTTTTTATCTGAAATGAAAAAATCCATCCCTTTATCCTCTATTTCCGGCTTCCATATGAGAACATTTATAAAATCTTTCATGTTATTTCTTGCTTTATCCCCGCTTATTTTACCTGTTTGCGCTGAAAGCAGACAACTTCCTGGCCCAGGTGAAAAACCAACAGGCTCTAAGATTAGCACGAAATTCCCTGAATTGCAGACAAAGCATGCCATAAAAACGGCAGATTACAAAATCGCGCCGCAAACCCCGATGCTGGTAGCCGAGGTCAAGGATGACGTTGAGAGTCAGCAAAAACCGGCGGCTCCTCCGCCAAGCGATAGGGCGCCAGCCGAATACGGCTACGGCGAGAAAACGGAAAAAGAAATTCAGGCGGAAAAACCCAGGGCTCCAAGAATCGGTGTGCTGGGCCCATTAACCGGCGATCTTGAATTTTTCGGTAATGAAGCCTCAAACGGCGCCGAGCTTGCTTCGGACGAACTTGACGCAAAGGGAGGGATAAATGGCCGGGAATTCGAGCTTCTGGTTTTCGACACAAAAGGACAAATGTCCGGCGCAAGGCATGGTATCCAGGCGTTTACCGATAACGATGTTTTGGCGATAGTCGGCGCGGCAACCGGCGAGGTAAGTTTTTCCGCCAGCAAACAGCTGAATGACAACCAGCTCATAATGATTTCAGCCGGGTCACGCCGCAGGCTGGGGGACACCGGCCCTTATAATTTCCGCATAACGGTAAACGATTCACGAGCAGTGCAATCGTTGATCGGTTACATCGTCAAGGAAAAAAAATGGAAAAATTTTGCAATACTTAGCTCGGTCGTAAACGACTACTCCATCAAGCTTACGGCGTCGTTTAAGAACGCATTGTATGATCATAAACTTAACTTGACGCATGAACTATATTTGTGGCCTGCGGCAATGTCGCACCAGAGCACCGATGACACCAGTATCGCCGTCCAGATTGGCAAGTTGAAAAAGAACACGCCGGACGCGCTCATATACACTGGCGAGGGCAAAGAGGCCAGCGAAATTGTTAAGGAAATGCGCAGACAGGGTATCAATATACCGCTGGTCGGTTCGGAGGACCTGATGATACCCGAATATACCTCCCTGGGAAGCGCCGCTTACGGAACGGTGGTGTATGGAGGGTTTGACGTTAATTCTGAAAACCCGCTTGTTCGTAAATTTGTGAAAGCGTATACGAAGAAATTCGGCAAGCCGCCGACGCGTCTTTCCGCTTTAAGCTACGATGCCTTCCGGATACTGTCCAAGGCGATTAGCATATCTCCATCTCTTCGTCCGAGCCACGTGCGGAAGGCGCTTGCATCCATAAAAAACTTCGTTGGTGTAACCGGAAGAACAAGCTTTACATCCTCAGGCGAATGCATCAAAGAACCTTTTATTTTTGAGTTTATGGAAAAGGGAGGTAAACCAATCTTTAAAGGAGTAAACGAACCGTTATGAAAAGGACAGTTTTTTTAACCGCGGGCATTTTATCAGTTTTTATAATGAGCCTTACCGTTCATGCTGGTGAAAAAAAACCGAAAGACGGGATGGTGTTCATTCCAGGCGGAGAATTTCTGATGGGTAGTTCGCCTGAAGAGGTACGGGCAGTAAAGGAAAAATACGGCAAAAGGGACCTGTATAAAAACTATCCCTTTGAACAGGAGGAGCCTAAACGAAATATATTTGTAGACTCCTTCTATATAGACCGTCATGAAGTGACAAACAGGGAGTACGCTCGGTTTATCAAAGCTACCGGCCACATGCCGCCGCGAACATGGTCGGGGGGGATGTACGCAGGCGGAAAGGGCGATTATCCCGTTTTGTTCGTATCGCAGATAGATGCGATGGAATACGCAAAATGGGCCGGTAAAAGACTGCCTACGGAACAAGAGTGGGAAAAGGCGGCTCGCGGCTCATTAGGCCTGGTATTTCCATGGGGGAATGAGTTTGATCCCTACAAGGCGGCAACGGCCGAATCCGATTTGAGATTGATAGTCGGCGCTCTTTGCAACGTGAACTCGGCCAACACTGTAGAGCTTGCGCCCGGAGATGTCAGCCCATACGGGGTGCACGACATGGCTGGTAACGTAAGGGAGTGGACCTCCACGATCTTACCCGGTCCTACGCCGATGGCTGTGATAAAAGGCGGCTCGTGGGTCGATATTTCGGTGAATGCCAGAGCGGCGCACAGGGAGTATGTGCCGAAGAGCGCCATAAGTCATATTATCGGTTTCAGGTGTGTAAAGGATGTCAGCAGGTAAAAGGCCGGCCATCATCTCGCATGAGGACAACTATGTTTAACCGCATCTGGAAGAAGTTCACAATTACTCTCTTAGTTGTGGCAATGGTTCCCATCGGATATTTTGGGTACAGGGACATGCAGGATGTAAAGTCCGCCGTATCGAACAGGATGTTGAGAACTATTTTTCTAAACACCGTAACGAAATCAAAAGATATCGAGAGCACGTTTCTGAACGCGCATACGGATATTAACTACCTGCGCTCGAACCTGGTCACGGAATTTTACCTCGAACTTTCCCAGCAACAAACGGGCGCTTCCTCCTATTGGAAAAGGCTTATGGAAAGGGAGTTCGGCCTTTTTCTATCCACCAAGAAAGGTTATTCGAGGATTGGGCTTATGGACGAGTATGGAGACGATGTGGTCGTGGTCTTTAAAAACAAAGGTAAGATTATCACCCTCAAGGAATCCGAAAAACGCAACTGGCTTACATCTTCCTACTATATCAGCGCCGCCACGCTTGACCGATATGGAGTCGCCGCCATCCCTATGAGGAGTTCCGTCGAACCCGATTTGGATCTTGACCGAATAACGTTGATTCGATACGCGACTAAAGTGTTCGACCGCAACGGGAAAGCACGAGGTGTTATTTACCTGGACCTTAACGGTTCCGCGATTCTTAATGCGCTTAGCCGGACTACATACAAAAATTCGCGCAGTGCGGCCTTGATAACCAACAAGGGAGATTACATATTTAACCCCTTTCTCAAACCGCAGTCCGCGGTTCCACCAAAACCCGTCTCCCTGAACATAGCGAAAGAGTTTTCTGATGTTGTTGCGGCGCAAATCCTCGCGGGGAAACCCGGTATGATTTCCGACGACCCTGATTATCTGTTTGCGTTCAGCACAATATTCCCACAAGTCGGCAGCCGTAAGTTCTTCTTTGTGGTCTTTGACCGTTATTCAAGGGATCATTTCATCCCTATCCTCAACGGGATAAAGAAAAAGTATTTTCTGGCCGGTATTATTGCCCTGTTATTCTCTGTTGCCGTGGCGGTAGCGGTTTCGCATGCCCTTACGCGGAAACTCGGCAAGCTCCGCGAAGGCGTGGAAAACATTCGTAACCGCCAGCTGGGTTATCGGCTGGATATACGTTCCGGAGATGAAATCGAATCGCTTGCGAAGGCGTATAACATGATGGCCGGCGCCCTGCAGGAGTACAGTGAATCACTCGAGAAAAAAGTCGAGGAGCGCTCTGTCCATATCAAAAAGGTGGAAAGAAAATTGGCGCAGGCCGAAAAGCTTGCCGCCATAGGCTTCCTTGCGGCAGGCGTTGCCCATGAAATCAATAATCCAATATCGATAATAGTTACAAGATTGGAAATTATTAATAAGTCCATTGCAAAGGGAAATACGAAAGGTTTACGCAGGGATTTGGATGTCCTTCACAACCATGCAATACGGATCGCGCAAATTACAGGCAACCTGCTTACCTTTTCACGCGAGAGGTCGGATAAAAGTGAGCCGGTCAATATCAACATGGCCGTAGAGCATGTAATGGGCCTTATAGAGCCTCCAATAGTAAAGAAAGGGATTAAACTAAATTACTCATTAAATGCCGATCTGCCCTATGTTCTGGCGGATAGTCCCGGAATGGAGCAGGTAATTTACAACATCGTTTACAATGCATATCAGGCCACTGCCAAGGAGGGCAGTATCACGATTAAAACTGACATGTGCCATGACGATAAAGTTGAACTGGTCGTTGCGGATACCGGCAGGGGTATACCGAAAGATGTGATTGATAATATTTTCGAGCCCTTTTTCACTACGAAGGAGCAGGGCCAGGGATCGGGCCTCGGCCTTTCGATCAGTTACGGGATCGTTCAGGATCATGGCGGCTCAATAACTGTTGATAGCGAACCGGATAGAGGGACGACATTTCATGTTACGTTCAATGTCATGCCCGGAAAACGGTCCGCCGTAAAGAATGCACTGTTGGGTCTGAGAGCGTGAGAATATGAATAACAAAGATTTAATCCTGCTGGTGGATGATGAACCGGATCTGCTTGAAAACTGCGCCCGTATCCTTGAAGAAGAAAATTATAGCTGCGTGACGACAACGGACAGCAACAAGGTGTCGGACCTCGTTCAACGCCATAGACCCAGTACGGTTGTCACCGATTTTCGAATGCCGGGCAAGGACGGAATGGAAGTGCTAAGGGAGATTCACGCGGACTTTCCGAATATCCCGGTGATAATGATTTCGGCTTACGCAACTATAAACGGTGTAGTTGAAGCGGTGAAACTGGGCGCATTCGATTACCTGACCAAGCCGTTTTCTTCGGACCAGTTGGTAATCACGGTTCGCCGCGCTTTGGAGCAGTACAGACTGCAAAGAGAGAACAGCAGTCTTAAGGAAAAATTGCGGGAAGACTTCTTTAATCATTATTTTGTCGGCAAGCACCCGGAGTTTTTGAAGGCGGTCCAGTTGATTCGTAAGATAGCGGAAACGGAAACCAACGCGCTGATTCGTGGAGAAAGCGGTACCGGCAAGGAACTGGCGGCGCGGGCTATTCATCTTCATAGCAGGCGCGCGGAGGGTCCGTTTCTTGTTGTGGACTGCACGACATTGACGGACGAAATGATTGAGGCGGCGCCGGTGAACAGCGCCGGTACGGACAAGAGCGCTAAAAAGAGTATTTTTGAGGCATCGGACGGGGGTACGCTTTTCCTTGAGCATGTTGAGGAGTTGAGTCCCGCTTTTCAGGCAAAGCTCATCCGTATTATGCAGGATAAAAAAGTCATCAGGAGCGGCGGGTGGGAGACGGTTCCTGTAAATGTTCGGTTAATAGCCTCCACTACCGTGGATCTTTATTTTGAGGTAACCAAAAAGAATTTCCGTGAAAACCTTTATTACTGCCTGAATATAGTAAACATCAACCTTCCTCCCTTAAGGGAAAGGAAGGAAGATATAGGGATCTTATGCGATCATTTCTTCAAGCAAATTGCCGACAGGGACGGCATAAAGATCCCATCCCTTCACCCGGATACGCTTGCGAAACTTATGGAATACGACTGGCCGGGAAACGTTCGTCAGCTCCAAAACGTGATGGAGAGGGTAGTTTCCCTATCTGAGAACATGTCCCTGATGGTGAAGAGCCTCCCTGATGATATTAAATATTACAACGGCAATACCGGCCTGTCATTCAAGGAAGCCAGGGACAAGTGGCTGCGGCAGTTTGAAAAACTCTATCTCGAAAACCTTCTATTTACGAACAAAGGAAATATCTCGCGGGCTTCGGAAATGGCGGGGATTGCCAGGATGTCCCTTTATCGAATGCTGAAAAGAACAGGGTTGCATGATCTGGTAATACACGAGCGATCCGTAGAAAAAGAACAGGCCAAACAGCCATTTGAAGAAAAATCCGCAGGGTAGTCGGTGCGGCAGGTTATCGAAAAGCAAGAGGGCAGGTATCCGCCCATCTCCGTTGCGGAGCATTCCGCAAGCAAATACCGTACTTATATTTTGTGCTTTTTCTTGTCCGGCGCCGCGGGCCTCATATATCAGATTGCTTGGATACGGATACTTTCACTCGTTTTCGGCAATACCTTATACGCGGTATCGATGGTTGTTGCCGCGTTTCTTTCCGGTCTGGCGATTGGCAGCCACTTCTGGGGCAAAAGGGCGGACGTATGCAAAGACCCGTTTAAAACATACGTAAATCTGGAAATCCTGATAGCTGTTTCATCCGCCTGCGTTACCTTTTTGATTTACATTCTTGACGATTGGTTCGTAAGCGTAATGACAGTTGAATCCATCGGCAGCGGCAGTTGGCAGTTTATAAGGTATGTTCTCCTTTTCGTACTTCTGCTGGCGCCCACTTCTTTTATGGGCGGCACGCTTCCCATGATGAGCAAATTTTTTATAAGGAGTTTCGAGACGATCGGGCGTGGAGTGGGAACTCTGTACGCGGCTAATACGTATGGCGGTATGGCCGGCTGTTTTTTAAGCGGGCTGGCAATGGTCCCGTTTCTCGGTGTCAAGGGAACGGTTGAAGCGGCGATATTTATAAATTTGTTTGTGGCGGCGCTGCTTTCGGTTACCGGAAGCCTGGGCGGCGTCGAGGATAATGCCAATATGAGTGAACGACCTCAGAAATCGTTTCCCAAACAAAAGAAAAGAAAGAAGAAAAAAGCAGTTTTAAATCCGCAGCAGGGCAGCGACGGCCGGGCCGCGTATAAGATATCTTTTGCGCTGGCGCTCCTACTGATTACCATTTCCGGTTTTAACGCCTTGATTTACGAGGTTCTCTGGACGAGGGCCTTTATAGTATTTTTTAAATCAACCGTTTATCTGTTCAGCAACCTCTTAACGGTTTTTCTGTTTGGGATTGCTCTTGGGTCCCACTTGGCCACAAGAATACTTGATAAACACGGCGACCCTGTAAAGCTGTTCGGAATTGCTCAGGTCGGCATAGGGCTTTTCGGGATTTTAAGCATAATATTTTTCATGTATTCAAAGGAATTGGCAATCAGCCTTGGCACAATGTTCGGTGGAATGGACTGGACAAATGACATTCTGGTAATGCTGATTTTAATGCTCTTGGCCTTTTTGGTTCCGACCGTATTGATAGGACTTTCATTTCCATTAATCTGCCGCGTCGTTGCTGATTCGCTCGGTTCAATCGGGCGAAAAGTGGGCGTTGTCTATGCCGCTGGGACAGCCGGCGGCATTATCGGCTCTTTGGCGGCCGGGTTTTTGATGATTCCCCTTTTAGGATTGCAAAAAGGACTTTTTATCGTCTCCTTTTTCGCTCTTATCAACGGCTACATAGCACTGTTCAATGCCGCCTCCAGAAAAGGTACGTTGTGGGTTTTACCCGCGTCCGCCGGTTTTGCGATTGTCGCCTTTATCGGCTTTGAAATATCCGGGACCGATATCGGCCTGGGCAGCAAGACCGTCGGCAAGCTTGTGTTCGCGCGTGAAGGGGTTATGGGTACCGTAAAGGTTGTGGAAAAGGGCAGCCGATCGGACTTGACGCTGATGGTTAATAATTATCAGCTTGCCACGAGCGGGGATGTGGCTGTCAGGTTCGGCCATATACCGCTGGTCCTCAAGCCTGACGCCGAAGATGTTCTGCTGATATCGCTGGGATCCGGAATTACCGCCGGTTCGATAGGCGCGCATCCAGTTAAGCGGATAGAAAATGTGGAGATCGTTCCCACGCTTTTGGATGTGCAGCCTCTTTTCGCACGGGACAACAAGAATATAGTTTCCGACAAACGGTTCCATCTAACCTTCTGGGACGGCAGGCATTACGTTCGCGTGACGAAACGAAAATATGACATGGTGATATCCGATCTCTATCAACCTGACAGCGCCGGCGTCGGCAGCCTTTATACACTTGAACATTTTCTAAACGTAAAGGCAAAACTGAAAAAAGGAGGCGCCATGGCCCAGTGGCTTCCCCTGTACCAGTTGTCACCCGATAACCTGAAGGTAATAATGCGGACCTTTGCCCACGCTTTTGAGCATGTGATTGTATGGGCGGGCGACATTAACCCCGAGGCGCCGACGCTCATGCTTTTCGGCTCCAGCGACCCTTTTTACATACAACCGGAAAAATTTGCCAAAAGCCTCGAACTCGAAACGGTTAAAACCGACCTTATCGATCATGCGGACCCGTTATCGTTCCTCAGTTTTTACATAATGGACCGTGACGGGGTAATGAGATTTACGGAAGGATCGCCGATTAATACCGATGACAGGCCGGTGATTGAATATAGCGCCCCGCGACACCTGTGGCATAGAAGAGAAAATGCCCTTATCAATTTTGCCTCGCTCATCGGTGTAAGGCGGAATATTTCGGCACTGCTGCCCAGGGCGGGGGCGGATAAGGAGTTGGTTGACTCGCTGAAAAGGTATTTCAAGGGAAGAACTGAAATCCTGATCGGAAAAGTGGAAAACTTCCGCCGCAATTACCACTCCGAACTGAAACATTACCAGGAAGCGGCAAAATATGTCCCGAGCGACCCATACCTTTCGATGGCCGTTTTCGATCTCGGTTATATGTATTTTAAAGGCCGCGACTATAACAAATCGGCGGAAATATTAAAGTGGGCGAAAAAGATAAACCCAGACCTGCTGGAAGCGCACTTTTACCTTGCCAAATCGTATGAGCGAATGGGAAAAAAGGAGGATGCCATACAAGTACTGACAGAGTTGGCCCGCCTTAGGCCGGATATCGCCGATCAGCTGATTGCAAGATAAGTTAAAGCGTTTTGTTAACCATTTAACGAAACGTTATTTTTTCTAGTTTAATGACTCAAGCAGTGTAACATTACTGTTATCAGCTGCAAATGCTAATAGATTGATTATTAGATGCTTGAAGGGCCGCCAACTTTATATAAATTTGTAATAGCAATACCAACTACTATCGCATGCATATCACGTTTATATAAGATTTAAGTAATTGATATTCAATACATTAATAAAATATTTGAATATTGAATATTTAGGGCCGCTATGGCATATTGATTGCACTATACAGACTCAGAGTTGGGAGTATCTTCAATGGGGGTAACCTGAGAAGGTGGATCAATTTAAACGTGAATCAATATAAACTATATGGGAGGTGATAACGTGAAAAAGATAAGTATTCTAACCACTTTTGTTTTTGCTATCGGCGCGATGCTTTTGGTTTTTGCTGCCAATTCGGCTTTTGCAAAAAACCTGGGCAAGGGATCGGTGATAGAGGACAACATGCAGATTGGCGTGATAAAGAGCCTTGGCAACCGGCAGTTGACAATTGCGACCAAATTTGAAAAAAAGTCAAAAAATTATACTCTGTATCTGCATCCCAAAGGGTATGTCATGACCGCCCTCCGCGGCCAATTCAAGAAATTTAGCGAACTCAAAAAGGGCGATCTCGTTGCGGCTTACGGCTATTACAAGGATGGCAAATGGCAGGCGCGAAGGATCGATATCCTGGACCCGAACGACTACTTGGTTAAAAGGCTTGCGAAAGATGCAAAAGCCGGGTTCTATTTCAAGCACGAAAGATAATAATATAGAGGAGGTGAGTTAACTTGAAAAGGTATTTAGTATTTACTTTGGCAGCGGCGGTAGCGGCGTTATTTTCATATACTACGCCAGCCCATGCCAAAAAGACTATCCTTACGGCTAAAGATAAGCGCGATTGGCTGGTAATGCATAAACAGGACAGTGATGCTCCACTGCGCGATTACGCGATTCTGTACGATGCGGGTGGAACCGACGGCGCTATTGGCGTCATAGGCATTCCTTCCATGAGGACCTACAGGCACATCAGGACCGGTGTGGACATGCACAACTTCCCGTTTTCGGGTTCAAACGCGGGCAACAACAACGGAACGCCGGATGGAAAGTATCTGTATGTTTCCGATAAAGGGGCCGACACGGTTGTCGAAGTTAACCTTCAGACAGCGATGGTGGAGAGGATTTTCGCTCTTCCGAAGCCATTTGGAATCCATCATTCCGCAGCGATGAGTCCCAACGGCAAATACCTGTTTGCCACCGGCGAACTTACCGGCAAGATGCTTAAACTCCGCCTTTCCGACGGAGCGACAACCGTTCTTGACATTCCGCCTGCACCGAGCGCTCCGGACTACCCGGATGCCGGCAGGAACGGAAAATACGTTTACTCTGGCAACTATTACCACTCTGCGGTAATGGTCTTCAGCCAGGATCCCTTCAAACTTATCAAGGAGATCCCGGTAGGAAAGAACCCGCACGGGACCAACCTGACCCCTACCGGCAGGATGGTTACGGTTTGCGACAAGCTTTCCGCGACGATGTCGATTATCGATACCGAGACGTTGAGGGTGCACAAGGTAATACCTACGGGCGCGGGTCCGTTGCACAATCAGAGCGATACCTTGGGCAAATACGTTTACCAGTCATGCTTCGTGTCCGACTCCACGTCTAAAATTGACGTTCAGAGGGCGCAGCTGGTGGACGAATTTCCTATCCACTACCGCGTGGGGCACAACTCCATAGCGCCGGATAACGCCTACTACGTATCACAGAACAAGTTCTCCACAGGCCTATTCACGCCTACCGGCATAGTGTTTGCCGTCAACTTTGAGTTGCAGGATATCGACGAGACGAGCCCGACTTACGGCAAAACCGTCAAGATCATACCTGTGGACGGCGAGCCGCACGAAGGCCGGCAGATATTCGCTTCTTACATCCAGAGATGGAATACCGGTAAGGGCGGAGATATCTTCACGAAGGGTTACGACTTGGGCGACTACCATGTATCCTTCGACAGAGGCCCCGGCGTGAAGGGTGTTCGGCCTTTCTTGGAGCCGGTTCACCTTGGGTTTTCAAAGCGTTATTGGCTTCCGAGGGATAATGGAAAACCGGGCGTAACAAAAGAAGGCGATGTTTACGTCGTAAGGGTAAAAGGGTTCTCGTACGGTTATGTTCCCAGATTTATCCATGTTCCCAAAGGTGCGAAGGTGCGCGTAATCTATACCAACATAGATAAAGCGGCGGGCCTTACCAAGAACCCCGACGTTACAATGGGATGGACACCGGCCGGATATTACGGGCCGAGGTCAATGCTTCCCGGCGTGCGCGGCGTTTCAATAGCGGCCGAGTTTACTGCCGATGTGGCAGGCGAATTCGAGTTTTACTGCCAGCAGTTCTGTGGTCCGCTGCATCTTGAAATGCGAGGAACCCTCTTCGTGGATCCTCCGGGCGGACAGGCTTCTCTGGCCGTCGGTGACTACGACATGATTTCCAAGCAGGAACAGATGCTGGATGCTTCCGAAAGCGAATATATCGTAGGCACCAACAAGTTGTTGAATACGCTTAGAGAAGGGAACGAACCTACTATCTAAGTTTATTGAAAGCGGTTCCCTGTAATTCGGGGATAGTGATGAAAATGAGGGGCCGGGTTTTAAAGCCTGGCCCCTTTTTATGTAAAATAGGACTTCATGAAAATTTCGATTCAAATTGTTGCGAGTGTGCTCCTGATTTTCAGCCTTTTCCAGGGCTGTACGAAAAAGGGAACAGTTAAATTGCCGGATAAGCCTCCCGCCGAAGTTGTAGCACGCTTCTACGGACTATTAGCGGAAGGCGGCAAGCTAAGTATCAGAGAAGCGCTTACGATGGCGAGCACCAGATTTCGCGTTATGGACCAGAATGATTTCAGGAGATGGACAGAGTCCTTTAGCAAAGAAACAAAATACAAGGTTCTTGAAACACATTTGCCGACGGCGCCCACTAAGGATGGCGATTGGATCGCCTCGGTGACATTGGAGGTTAAAACTCCTTCGACCTTTGAAGATTATTTTATTACGACAAGCAAGGTACACCTGATACTCGATAAAGAAAATAACGAATGGAAGATAGATTTTATGGGCGATTCAGTAGATGAATCCGACTTTCTTAATGCCCCCGCCGAGGCCAGGGTGGAGGAAGAACAGGCGAAAAAAAATGATTAATTCACTGATTGACTGGTTTGATTTGCGCTTGGGGATCAAAAGCTTTTATAAGAATCAAATTGCCTACGTTTTGCCGGAAAGTATAAGCTTTTGGACTTTTTTCGGCGGCCTCACAATCTTTTGCATATTGATCCAGATCGTAACCGGCATCTACATGGTCACTTATTACGTTCCGGTTCCGGAACTTGCGCATGAAAGCATCAAGGCCATGGCCAATACCACTACTATCGGACGTTTGTTTCGAAACGTACATCGCTGGAGCGCTACCTTGGGGATGATTTTCTTGTTGATTCACGCGTTTCACATTATGGCCCGCCGCGCTTACCGGTCACCTCGCGAGCTTAACTGGTTTGGAGGGCTTATACTTGCTTTTCTATTTATCCTTTTGCTCATTACCGGCATTATTGTTCCATGGGATTGGAGAAGCTACTGGGAACTTGTTATCTGGACGGACTGGATTGGCTCCATACCCTTGATCGGCTCGAGCCTGAAGGAACCGATACTTGCAAACTTCACTCTGGGGCGAAATTACGCCCTCCACATAATCCTTTTACCAGCGTTGCTCTTGGGATTTCTGTTCATTCATATCATTGTGATGCGCCGTATTGGATTATCTGAGAGAGTCCAATGATTAACATTGTTTACCAAGCGGGTTGGCGGAGGATATGGAATTAAATGACTGGTAAAAAGAAAGAAATAAGGTGGTGGCCGAACTACCTGCTGAAACTTTTCGGCCTCATGGTGGTAGTGCTTCTATTCGTTTCCTGGATGGCGTCTCTTTACCCTGTACCGGACAATGCGCCCAACGAGATACCCTTTCCTGACCACGGAGAGAATATTCCGGGACCGGAATGGATATTCACCCTGTTTTGGATGCCTTTCTGGTACCTAAAAGGAAGGCTGAAAAAATACCTGTTTATAATGCCTTTAATTCCCGCACTATTAGCGTTATTTTTATTTTTCCTTCCCTACTTCCATAAATTACCTCTCGGCCGCATTCCCGGACTTAAACGGCTGTTGCAAAAAGCCAAATCGTTGGAACCAGGCTTATTGAAGAGTTTCGTTTACGGGTTACCGTCAATCGCAATCGCCGTATTACTTGGGTTCGGTATTTTTCAAAGCGGTCATCAGGCCAAAGTCCTTGGGTGCGATGCGTGCCATAATCCCGCTATGGGTCACAGGATGGCGATACCTCCCGTGGACGTATTCAAGTACTATAGCGTTGATCGTGCAAATCAAATAAAATCGGCAAAGTACAATGCTGGAAAATCGTCTTCAGCTTCCGACAAAGAAGACTGGGCCGCCGAGGGCGCAGGCGAAGCTGAAGGCTACAAAGATGCAAACTGGCAGATGAGGCATATGTATGAACCAACGTTTACATGGTAAAGGCATTAAGTTTATAGCGGTTGGAAGAATTCTACCGATTTTGCTTCTTCTTTTCCCTTCGTCCGTTATCGCTTCCGGAGACGATAGCGACAGGTTGAGCGGCGTAGTAAAACCGACGATCACCGTTGTTAGACCGTACGCCGCTTCGAAGGCTCCGGTAATAGAAGAGTTTCGTGTTCCCACTTTAAATAGCGCGCCGTCCGGTTTGGCGATCGACTCAAAAGACAGGGTATGGTTTACGGAAATGCTTGGCAATTCACTTGCCGTTTTCGACCCATCCACGAACGAGTTCAAGGAGTACAGGGTCCCTTCCACCAAGGGTCTGCCGAAAACGGATTGGAAATACGATCCGAAAAAAAGGGAGACGCCCAAAGAGACGATTAACGTCTACAGCGTTGGAAACCCCGGCAACGTTATCGTTACGAAGAAAGACGTTATTTGGTTCGTAATGCAGCTTGGAAACAGCGTTGTGCGTTTTGACCCAATAAAAGAGGAATTCACCGAATTCCTGCTCCCGACGCCAAACGCCCTTCCGTATGACCTTGCTGAAGACTCAAAGGGCAATATATGGTTCATAGAAAAGAATAGCGCCAAGTTTGCTTACCTGGATATGAAAAAGAAGAAGGTTGTTGAAATCGAGCTGGAAAAGGGTGCAAATTTGATGGGCATAACGTTAGATAAAAAGGATAACGTTTGGCTGTCGGACGCAATGAATAACTATGTGGGACGGTACAATCCTCAGACCAGAAAAATAAAAAGATATCCCATGACAGTTCAAAATGCCCAGCCGGGAGCAATAAAATTCGATAAAGAGGGACGGCTGTGGATTTGCCAGGCGCGTACAAAGCAGATCGGAGTCTTTATGCCGGATATGGGGCTTTTCAGCGTTGCGGATATGCCGGGATACAATGCCGTTCCCCAGTCCCTGTCGCCGGCGGACGACGATAAGATATGGTTCGTGGATATCATGATGAACCGTGTAGGTTTCTTTGACACAATAAATCTCAAATGGGTAATTTTTTCGATTCCGACCATCGACTCACAGCCTATGGACATCGGAATAGACTCGAAGGGCGATATCTGGTTCACACAGAGCGGTCGCAAAGCCAACAGAATAGCAAGGCTCGTTCGTTCCACAGTGCCGGCTGAGCTCCCCGAGGGAGCCGGAATCCGGGACAACAACTTACCGGAGAGAAATTCATTAGCTGGAAAATCCTTCTCCGGGTCGCAAAGGCTGGCCCTTTTTGTAGTGGGCGGGATTGTTTTTCTAACAGTCATTTTCGGTATTTTATTTATCCGCAGAAAACGCTTTAAAGCATAATAATCATAATAAATAAAATGTTTTTCAGAAAAATAGCTGTTGCCTTATTGATACTGCTTGTACCGGCCGGCGCTTTCGCGGCCGATATAATTACGGAATATCCCCTGCCGAAAGAAAAGGCCTATGCCACAGGCGTTAGCGTAGGCCCGGACGGTTATGTATGGTTTTTGTTATACATTGATAATCTGCTTGCCCGCTTTGATCCGGATACCAGAGAACTGGAAGTATTCAATATTCCCACATCAAAGAGCGGGTCGATAGATACCGCGATTGACGGTGAGGGAATCATCTGGTTCTCTCAAGAAGACTCGAACGCGCTCGGCCGGTTCGATCCAAAATCCAAAAAGTTCAAGGAATATTTTTTGCCCACCATACAGACAAAACCGGATTCCATATTTGCATCGAAAGATGGAATGATATGGATTCTGGGGTGGAACAACGACTTGCTGGTTAAATTCAATCCAAAATCGGAAAAGTTCAGTGAATACAAGATACCCTCGGAAAAAAGCAATTCGTACGATCTTTCGGAGGATCATCACGGACATTTGTGGTTTATTGAAAGGGCGGCGAACAAGCTTGCAATGTTCGATCCTCAAAAAGAAACTTTTAAGGAATATCCCGTGGCACCTCAGTTTCAATCACCGCTCGGCACCGTTGTCGATTCCAAGGGGCATGTCTGGTATATACGAATGATTGACAACACGCTTGTCGGGTTCGACCCGGAGACGGAAAAATCAAAGGTATTCAATATGCCCAAGAACAAGGGAACAAAGGAAATCGCCATAGATAAAAAAGACAATATATGGCTTGTGCAGCACACTGACGGCAGGCTGATAAGGTTTAGGCAAAGTTCAGGCATTTTTCAAACCTTCAATATCCCGACGACAAAGGCCAAACCGATTTCGCTGGCAATTGATCCGGAAGGGAGCGTATGGTTCACGGAGGTAGTGAAAGCGAAGCTGGGCTTTTTGGACATCAATGTGGCGGGTGAAATAGCAAAAAAACTTAAGGTGAAAATCAACGCGCCAAAAAACCTGTTCAAGTAAAGAAACGAAATTACTAAAAATGAATTATTTAAAAGAGCCGTGTTTTATATGTTCCTTTTTTATTAACCGGCATTTATTTGTTAACCGGTATTGTTGAGGGCGCACAGAGTGTTAACAGCGGTTGGGCGGTATTCAGGATTATCATCGGCGGTGCCGCCCAAACAGAGTTACGTTCGGCACGGGTGGTAGAGGTCATTATTTAAGTTTTCGTCCAGTGGATGGCGCCTTAAATTATTTCATGCAACCCGCCGATTGGTTTAACGGCAACGTGATTGGTAAAAATAACTGAAAAAATGTCATCGCAGAATTATAAAGAATTAAAGTTGCCCGAAAAGCGGCGCTTTTCTTTTCCGCATCTCGCGCTTTATACGGCCTTTTTCTTATCCGGCGGGGTTGGGCTAGCCTATGAAGTTGTATGGGCCAGACAGCTATCCCTGCTGTTTGGCGTAAGCATCTACGCGGTAAGCGCCGTACTGGGTGCATTTTGGGGGGGGCTTGGTATCGGGGCGGAATATTTTGGAAGAAAACTGGATAAAGGATTTCGGCCGGTTCGACTTTATGCCTTCCTTGAGATAGGGCTGGGAATTTACATGCTCCTATTCCCTCTATGGCTCACGATCTTTGAGAAGATATATATTTTTCTCCACCCCGGTACGGAAGGTATATCGTTTTACGTTTTAACCCTCAGATTTATTTTGGCGGTTTTTATATTGATAATTCCAGCCGCCCTAATGGGAGGAACGCTGCCCGCCCTTGTGCGTTATTTTGCCGATTACGAAGAAGCCGCCGGGCATTTTACCGGCAAACTTTATGCGGTAAACACTCTCGGCGCCATGGTCGGATGTATTGCGACCGGATTTTGGATGGTGGAACATTTGGGCCTTACAAATACTTTGCGCGTTGGAGCTTCTATAAACCTGGTAATAGGGACTTTTGCATTGTTTATGGCCGGTAGAACAGTTCCCGCCTCGCCTAATTTGCGTGAACAGGCAGATGATAAAAAATCTCAAAATGTAAAAGGAGAGCACAAGCGCGACACGACATTGCTTGTACTGTTCGGACTTTCCGGTTTTTGCGCCCTTGCCCTGGAAGTTTTATGGACACGAGCGCTTATATTGGTTTTGAACAATTCGACATACGCCTTTTCACTTATTCTCGCCGTTTTTCTTCTTGGCATAGGCGCGGGAAGCCTTGTGACGTCCCGCTATGCCGGCAGGTCGTTTATACATGGGGAGAGATATTTTGCTTATTTTCAAATTGGTATAGGTTTGTTCGCGCTTTTATCGCTCGCGGGACTTGCCCTGAACCAATCTCTGATAGGTTGGATCAATACATTAATCGACAACGGCAGCTGGTTGAGCGGAATACTGCCTGATAACGAGCGGATGGCGGCGGCAATTCTTTTTTCATTACTGCTGGTTTTTCCATGTACTTTCCTGATGGGGGGAGGAATGCCGCTTATTGTCGAAGCCATCGCCTCCAAGAGAGAAAAAATCGGTGGTGACATGGGGCGTATATACGCGGTGAACACGTTTGGATGTGTAATCGGTTCGCTTGCGGCCGGGTATGCGCTGGTTCCCTTGATAGGCATTCACAAAAGTATTGTGGCAATATCCTGGCTGGCTGTTATCGGCGGCGGTTATCTTGTTTACGCGAGGCTTCCGATAGATAAGGTTAAGATTAGCGGTTTTGTTTTATTAATCATTTTGCCTTTAACCGTCTACCTTTTTAACAAGGGCGACATAAGTTATCTCTTAAGTGTTCAAAAACTTGATGCCGGGAGCCTTGTTGAGTATTACCAGGAGGGACCCGCCGCGACAGTGCTGGTTTCCTCGCAGGAGTCCGATATGGCGATTAACCGGGAACCTATAAAAAGGTTGTGGATAAACGGCGATCCGATAGCCGGCTCCTTCCGCGAAGCTCTTCAGCTTGAAAGGCTGCAGGCGCATATACCGCTTTTGCTGCATAAAAATCCGAGAAATGCTCTCGTTATTTGCTTCGGGACAGGCTCAACCCTGGGCGCAACTGCCGCACACGGACTTGAAAATACTACAGGTGTGGATATTTCTCCGGAAGTATTTAATGCGGGGCGCATGTTTTCGCATGGGAATCTTAATGTAATGGATAATAAAAAGGTAACGCTGGTGGAGGAAGACGGCAGGAACTTTTTGCTGACTACGAACAGGAAGTTTGATTTTATCAGTTCCGAACCGCCTCCTCCTTCGAACGCGGGCATAGTAAGCCTTTACACCAGTGAATACTACAGGCTTAACAGCAAGCGGCTCGCGAAAGGCGGCATTGTTTCCCAGTGGATTCCGCTCCATCATCTCTCGGAGAACGATTTCAAAATGCTGGTTGCTTCATTTATAGACGTTTTTCCCTATGCGAATATGTGGTACACGAAGTGGGACGCTATCATGATAGGCTCAAATGAAGAGATGGTTATAGATTTTAACAGGATGCGCGATGGAATGAAAAATCCCGACGTGGCGGCGAGTCTTGAAGGGATTGGTGTTACCAACGCCTATCAATTGATTTCGAATTACATGATGGGCCGCGATCAGATGGAGGAATTCGTTAAAACTGTTGACCCTCTTCACGACGATCGGCCGGTAGTCGAATTTTCCGCGCCACGCATCGCCGCGAAAGGAGTGTCAATTAAAGGAGACAACCTTGCGGCACTGCTAAAATATCGCAGTCCGCCAAAGGTCCGGTTCCCTTCGTCAGAAGAGGAGGTGAACTTTCAAAGGTATTTCGATTCGCAGTCCATTTTTTTAAAGGGCCAGGTGGAATACAATGCAAATCGCAGGAGAAGCGCCGCGCAATATTATGACAGTTCCCTGCTTGCCAACAATAATAACAACGATGCCAGGTACGCCTACCTTAAACTGAATATCACGGCGATTAACGCCGCCGTATCAGGCGGGCAAGTTTACCCGGGACTGGAAATGCTCAAAGCTACCGATAATCTGGACAAGTACGGCTGGCTGACCCCGCAGTTAAACTTTTTAAGGGGGATGTTGTGTGCCAAGGACGAGAGGTTTTTTGAGGCGGAGGCGGCATTTAAAGAAGCCCTCCGGCTGGATAAAGACTATTTCCTGGCATTGGTAAACCTCGCTGGTCTATATGGGTTTAAGTTAAACCGCCAAGAGGAGGCAAGGGAACTGCTCACCAGGGCGTTGCGCCTTAAAACAAACGTAAACGAACGTAAAGCAATTATGAACGTTTTAAAAACACTGGGAGAAAATAGTGACGGCGCATTTAATCGTGAAACAAATTTGAAGATGGAACCAACAGGCGCCGGGTAATAAAAGCCGGTAAAGAATCGACTAATAAAGATGCTGAAAGACATGCCGGAATACCGCCACACTCTCTGATGGATTATCGGTTTTTTACTTTATAGGGTTTTAAACTGTCAATGTTTTTGTAGTGCGGTGTAACGTAACAAGGAGCCGGTGATGAAAAATACACTGTTCTGCTAACGGCTTTATTCCTGATATCAACCGTAAGCGCGGCGCCTGCTCAGCCTGTCAATACATATGTGGGCAAACGGCTATATCAGTCAATCTGCGCGACCTGCCACGGCAAAAACGGCAAAACCGCGGGAGCATTGGCGGTTAAACTCGGATTGACTCCGCCCGATCTCACATCAAACAGATATCAGAAAAAAGATGCGGAAAGCCTGGCGCGAATTATCGGTTCATATAAACCAGGACAGGACCACGGTATGCCAAAATGGAATGAAACGTTGGCTAAATCAAATCTCAGGAATATCGCGGCGTATATAATCAGTCTCACTAAAAAGGATCTTCTTATAAAGGCGGATTTGAAGCGCGGAATGGTGATATATGGAAATGCATGCGCATCATGTCACGGGCGGCATGGTAAGGGAGACGGTATCCTCGCCAGTGCGCTAAAGGTGAAAATGATGGATTATTCAAAGGGCGAAGGCATAAGGGAAATGACGGACCGCCGGCTTGTGGAGATAATACGCGACGGCGGCAGTGAGTTAATGCCCGGATGGAAGGGTACGCTTAACGACGATGAGATAATCGATGTCGTGGCATACATAAGAACTTTTCTGCCATAGCGCGGCGGCCGAGGCGGCAGATATAATATATCCGCCGCCTAAAGTTCAGCTAACCCGGATTATTCATGAAATGTCCCCTCCTTTTCAAGGAGGGGAATTGA
>JBHHVT010000005.1:0-25627 GCA_046754425.1 Nitrospinota bacterium
TTCAATTCCCCTCCTTGAAAAGGAGGGGACATTTCATGAATAATCCGGGCTAGCCACCTTGCAGGTGGAGGCACTTTGCCGACGCTACATGCAAAGCAGGGTCTTAATCTATCCCGATTTTTTTCAGCTCGTCGACGGCTTCTGGAAAATCCGGCTCTATCTCAAGCGCTTTTTTAAACCACGTCCTTGCTTCGTGTATCTTGCCGCCTTCTATGAACGCCTTTCCCATGTTGAAATAGATGACAGGATCCCGCTCGTTAATCTCCAGCGCCTTGTTGTACTCGCAGACCGCCTTTTCCCATGCCCCCTGTCTCCTTAACGTAATGCCCAATCGGTTATAGACATGAATTTGGATTTCCGGCAGCAACGGGCCGCTCCCCGTATCGATGTAGCTCCGAAAATACTGTTCCGCCATCCTGGTATTCCCCGCACTCAGATAGTGCTCGCCTATTTCCCTGTGCTTTCCATGGTCCTGCCTGACCGCCTCCCTGAACGCCTTTTCCGCGCTCTCGTCGTCGCCCTGCTTCAGGTATACCGTGCCGAGCAGAGTCTGCCTGTCCGGATTATAGGGGCTTATCACAACCGCCTGCTCTAGGTACGGCAACGCGGACTCTTCCTCATTAAGCCTCAGCAGCAGGTTGGATGCTGTCACATAGGCTTTTAGATACTGCGGGTTTACATCAACGGCCTCGTCGTAGGAATCGTGGGCCTTTGTGTACTTCTCCATCATCTCTAACGCCTCGCCCATGTGGACGAGAATGCGGGCGCTGTTATTCAGTTGTTGTGACTCCTTAAAAAAATCCAGCGCCTTGTTGTAATGGCCGCGGACGATCATCATCTCGCCCCTTTTAATCAGCTTCACGTGTTCCGGCGGATCTTTTCTCGTATTGATGATACCGACTATTTTATTCAGCAGGTTCTCCAGAACGAACGGTTTTACGACCAGACCGTTTACACCTACCTCGCCCGCAAGACCTATGAGTTCGGGATTGATATCGGAAGTCAGGAGAAGAATCGGATAGTTTTCCATATTCTTGTCGCCGCGTATTTCACGCGAGATATCGATACCGGATATTTGCGGCAGATCCCAGTCCATTATTACAAAAATGTTGTTTTTGGGACCGTACTCCCGAAGCAGTCTCAACACCTTGTTGCCGTTGCTGGCCCCTATTATGTCGACCGTATCGAGCTCCAGAAAAACGCTCTTTATCGTGCTGCGCAGGTCGGGCGTGCCGATACCGAGCACTATCGTACCTTTGTTAGTTATGTCCTTTTTATCGTCAACCATCGTATAACTTTCAAAACCCCTTATAAGCAATCGGCACGCGTGTAAAATCAACCATAGGTTAGTATATCCGTGAAAATAAAACCACAACCCATTGCATGGGCGGGCAACTGCGGCGGAGCCGTGAAACTGCATTTACAGGCGGTTATTAAGAGGCCGCCCGCACCAGCGCCAGCATGTTGGCCCCACCGCAAGGCGCCCCGCTGTAAACGGTCTAGGTCGAAAGGATTTTCAACGATTTCCTTATAAGTTCCGCCAGCTCCGCGCCACCGGTTTCCCTTGCGGCTTCGGATACCGCCCTTTGCGCATCGACGTTTTTGTAGCCGAGGTTGAGCAGAGCCGCAACGGCATCCGCCACGTTCTTTTCGTTCCCGGTTAGCGCTTCGCCGATCTTCTCGTCGGCGAACTTGTCCTTTAGCTCCATTATCAACCTCTCGGCGGTTTTCGGCCCGACGCCCGGTATCCTCGAAAAGCTGGCCTTATCCTGCGTTACTATCGCCTGCTTTAGCGCACCCGCTTTTGAGCCGGATAGAATGACGCACGCCAGCTTGGGGCCGATGCGGGAGACGGTAATCAGCTTTTTAAACATGCCGCGCTCCTCGCGGTCGGCAAAACCGTAAATGTGCATGGCGTCTTCGCGCACTATGGTAACGGTAACTATTTCAACCTCCACACCCGGCGGCGGCAGCACATCGTAACAGTTGAGCGTAATGTAAACACGGTACCCGACACCGCCCACGTCTATAACCGCTTCCTGCGGAGATTTTTCAATCAGGGTTCCTTTCAGGCGGGCTATCATCCGGCGGCAAACCGCCGTATCTGCGCCGAACTGTGGATGTGGCATATCGCGACCGCAAGGGAGTCGGTCACATCGTCCGGCTTCGGCGTCTCTTTAAGCGATAGAAGCCGGCAAACCATATCCGCCACCTGCGATTTTTCCGCACGGCCGCCGCCGGTAAGCGCTTTTTTTACCTCAAGGGCGCTGTATTCATGAAGCGGCGTCTCCGCAAGCAGAGACGGCAGACAGGCGGCCGCTCGCGCCTGACCAAGCAAAAGGCTGCTACGGACGTTTTTCGCATAGAAGACGTTTTCAACCGCGACTTCGTCGGGCCTGTACTCTTTTACTATTTTTGAAAACTGCTCAAAAATCCATTTAAGGCGCGGCGAACTCTCTTTCGTGTGCGGCGGTTTTACAATGCCGTAATCGACTGCCGTCAGCCTGTTGCCGTCAGCCTCTACGAGTCCGTAACCGGCGGCGCGGCTGCCGGGGTCTATGCCGAGAACGAGCATCTATCAGCCGGCCAGGGCTTCCATAATTTCATCGGCGATATCGAAGTTCGCGTGAACTTTCTGCACGTCGTCGTGGTCTTCCAGCAGCTCCATCAGCTTTAGCATCTGCTTCGCCTTCGTTTCGTCAAGCGAAACGCCGGACTGCGGAATCATTGCAAGTTCCGCCACCGATGTCTCAAGGTTCTTATCGTCCACCGCCCTTTTCACCGCCTCGAAATCTTCCTTGGCAGTGATTATTTCGTATACGTTGTCCTCCGACGTTAGATCCTCGGCCCCCGCTTCAAGAACGATCTCCATCAGTTCCGCCTCGTCGATCTGCTCTCTCGGCACGGCCATGAGCCCCTTTTGTTTGAACATCCAGTTAACACTGCCGGTCTCGCCCATGCTTCCGCCATACTTTGTAAGAAGTGCGCGTATTTCCGCTACCGTCCTGTTCTTGTTGTCCGTCACCACCTCTATCAGCAGAGCGACTCCGCCGGGGCCGTACCCTTCGTAGATAATCTCTTCGTAAGAGGTGCCGGGCAGTTCGCCTGTGCCCTTCTTGATTGCGCGGTCGATGTTGTCGTTTGGCATGTTGGCGGATTTCGCCGTCAACACGGCACTGCGCAGGCGCGGGTTTGCGGACTGGTCGCCGCCGCCCATCCTTGCGGCCACAGTTATCTCTTTAATTATCTTGCCGAAAAGTTTGCCGCGTTTGGAATCCGTCGCCGCTTTTTTATGCTTAATACTGCTCCACTTGGAGTGGCCTGACATTCTTTAAATTCCCCTTTCGATTTCATTCATCCGTTTTTACAATATATTTATTCGACTCTTTTTCCAACAAATTTTTTCGAATGCGACATAACGAGCACGATTCGCTAAAAGGGAGATAATAATAGGTATGAAGGTTTCAGATTTAATAAGGGTCGGCGAGGTGCAGTGGGAAATCCCCGCCTCCAGCAGGGAGGGGATGAAAGTGCCCGCGCGCATCTTCGTTGACGAGAAGATGCTTAAGTCTGTGGACGACACCTCCATCGATCAGCTTGCGAACGCCGCCTGCCTGCCCGGCGTGCGCCGGTACACGCTCGGCATGCCGGATATCCATCAGGGGTACGGCCTGCCGATAGGCGGCGTAATGGCGACGGACCCGGTAAGCGGCGTCATCTCGCCGGGAGCCGCCGGGTACGACATCAACTGCGGTGTGCGGTTGATGACGACCCCGCTATCGCGCGAACAGGTTTCCGGGAAAGCGGCGGAGCTGGCCGACGAGCTGTCGCGTTCCGTGCCGCACGGCATCGGCAGGGGCGGAAAAATAATTCTTACCAATAACGATTACGACCAGATTGCCGAAAAGGGTTCACAATGGGCAATAGATAGCGGCTTTGGAATTCCGGGCGACCGGCAGACGACGGAGGCGGGCGGTTGTCTGGAAGGCGCCGACCCGGCCAAAACCAGCGACAGGGCAAAACAGCGCGGACGCGGCCAGATGGGAACCATCGGCAGCGGCAACCATTTTTGCGAAATCCAGTGGGTAGAAGAGATATTTCAGCCCGAAACGGCGCGCGAGTTCGGCCTGCAAAAAAACCGGATAGTGGTGATGATACACAGCGGTTCGCGCGGGTTCGGACACCAGATAGCCACCGACTACCTCAAAGTGATGGAAAGCGGCATGAAAAAGTACGGCATAAGCGTGCCGGACAGGGAGCTTGCCTGTTCGCCGCTGGAAAGCGACGAGGGAAAAAGCTACCTCGCGGCGATGAGCGCGGCGGCCAACTACGCGTGGTCCAACCGGCAGGTGATGATGCATTTGGTCCGTATCGTTCTTGCGCGGATGTTCGGCATAAAGGACTACGAAAAAATGCCGCTTTTGTACGACGTGGCGCACAACATAATCAAACTCGAAGAACACGACGTTGACGGCGAAAAGCGCGAACTCCTGGTGCACCGCAAGGGAGCCACCCGCGCGTTCCCGCCCGGACACAGCGAACTTTCGGAGAAATACCGCAAAACCGGCCAGCCGGTAATCGTTCCGGGCGACATGGGAAGGATGTCGTTCATCCTCGCCGGAAGGCAGGGCGCGATGGAAGGGAGCTTCGGCTCAAGCTGTCACGGCGCGGGGAGGGCGCTAAGCAGGCGCAAGGCGTTCAAGCTGGCCGAGGGCGGCGGCAAAGGGGTAAAGGCCGAACTGGCGCGGCAGGGCATAGAGGTGCGCGCGGCCGGTAAAAAGACGCTTGCCGAAGAGATGCCGCTTGCCTACAAGGATGTTTCCGAAGTGGTTAACGTTGTTTCGCGCGCAGGTTTCGCCGTACCCGTTGCGCGCCTGCGCCCCATCGCGGTGGTTAAGGGGTAGAATTCACCTGTTTGCTGAATTATATCTGTAGATCAAAATAGTTAATTTCTTTATACTTAAGTTCACTGAGTTTTGTTAAGGGATTCAATGTCTAGAAAAAACCTTTTTACTGGGATTGTGGCGTTGGCGGCAAATGCTTGAATTAATAAAATCGCCTTGGGAACACAAATTCATTGAGCTAGTAAAAAAAGCAAGAGAAACCATTTATCTTGCAAGTCCATTCATAAAAAAACAGACGGCGCAACTGATAACAGAAAATTTCGACCAAGATGTTGATTTCAAGTACATAAACAGTTTTAAGTTGTCAAACTTTCATAGAGGTGCTTCTGATTTGGAGGCATTAAAAATATTTAGCGAGCGCAATATAAAGCAAAAAAGCGTACATAATTTACATGCCAAGTTTTTCATCTTCGACGATTGCGCCGTTATAACTTCGAGCAATTTAACCCCAGGTGGGTTGAGAAACAATCTTGAATATGGAGTTCTTATCCGAGACGATACTGTCGCTGAAATTAAAAGCGATTATTTAAAGATTTTTAATGATTCAGAATACCCAAAAATCACACTTGATATAATAAAAAAAGCCGAAGACATCCTCCTCTCTGTTCCAAAAGAGAAACAGAGAAAAATATACGTCGACGAAAAGGCTCTATTCGAGGAAATTCTAAATGACGAGAACGTCGAGGAAAGGTTTGATGGAGGCATTGAGAGCATTAAAGCCAACCTGACTTCGTGGAAAAAAGATGTCTTTGTATGTTTGCTGGAAATTGAAAGCTTCATTTTTTCTCTCGAAGAAGTTTATTCATTCGAAAAAAAATTAAAACGCTTGCATCCGAGTAACCAAAACGTCAAGCCCAAGATAAGGCAACAACTTCAGTATCTGCGGGATATCGGATTAATAGAATTTGTTAAACCAGGGCTATATAAAAAATTATGGATTGAAAAATAGAAAGAACATGACGAGAGCCTTAATAAACAATTTTGATTGCATCTTTTTCTATGACGAGAGAATCCCGGCTGAGAAAGCCCCAACATCTCACCCGCATATGTATCACATCAGGCATGATGAGGACAATTGGACTATACCGATACATATCGAACGGTTTGTTCTCGTTAATTTTTTTGGCACTGTTTTCATGAAAGAATCACTCGAATTCGACAGTTCCGGCTACATAGAAATAGAGCATTATAGTTTAGGACATAACCTTATGGAATTCAGGATAAGGGGATCCTTGCTAGAAGATATATTTGACCTGTAATGCGAAAATGAGAGGTCGGTAAATGATAAAAAAGTCGGATATTGTGATATTAGACACGTCTGAAATTGAAGATTTTATTGATTATGGCGGAATGCTTTATGAGCTTAAAAAAATAAATATCTGTGACGGGAAGGAGTACCAAATTAGTAATGGCGGTGATTTATTAATGATATATGGAGCGTATGAGGAATGCAGAGATGTACTTGATAAATTTTCCGTAAAAGCCGCTCGCTAAAGAACAAAAGGCGCGGGACATGGAAGTACATCGCGCGCGTTCTATGCAAGGACTTCCTTTCTAAAAAAAATCTTTTTGGGCGAATAATACCGTTTACTTCGGCTGGAGCATCCGGGTGTGCTCGACGGCCGGTTTGGGGCGTTCGTCTACCTTGATGATGGCGTTCCTTACGGCCTGTTCAATTTCACGTTCGGAACAGCGGTCACGCCTGTCGAGATGCTTTGCCACTATCTTTTCATATTTCGGGGGGAGGCTGTTTAGCGCGATGTTAAAAATATCGTCAAGACAGTAGGAGCAAAAACAGGTATCCGGGTATTCCTTGAAAAGAGCCTCGATTTCGCTGACCACCCTTTTTTCGTTATCGTTGCCGTTACGCTCGCCAAAAGAGTGATAATGTATGTGGTTTTCAAAAGGTTCCATATTCTCATCGCTCCTTCGATACTCGTTTAACGTCTATTTATTATTATACAATGATACTCTGATAATCCGAAAAAGCCGGTAGAATTGCCGGTTTTACGCTTCTTTTTTAACCCGCCAGCCATTAAGCTATGACTATGAAAGAAATAATCGTTGCCGTGCTTGGCGCATCCGGCTACACGGGGATGGAAGCGGTGCGGATTTTGAACCGCCACCGTGGCGCGCGTCTGAACTGCGCCGTCTCCCAAAACCACGTGGGAGAGCCTCTATCCGAACTGATGGGGCCTGTTGCGGTGGATATGAAATACTCCGCTGCCGACGCGCCCGAAATCGACGAATGCGAAGTAATATTTTCCTGCCTTCCGCACTCCACTGGAATACAAACAGTAAAACAACTGCGTGAAAAGGGAAAGGTTGTGATAGACCTATCGGCGGACTTCCGCCTGAAAGACCCGAAGGTTTACGAAGAATGGTACGGCGTTAAACATACAGCTCCCGAACTCATCAAAGAAGCAGTGTATGGCATGCCGGAGCTGAACCGCGACGCTCTGCGCAAGGCGGATTTAATCGCATGTCCCGGTTGTTACCCCACCGCCGCTATCCTTGCGATGCTGCCGGCGCTGGAAGCCGGATGGGTGAAGCACGACATAATAATAAACGCCATTTCCGGCGTGAGCGGAGCCGGAAGAAGCCTCAAGGCCGAACACAGCTTCGTTGAGATAAACGAAAACGTTTACGCGTACGCGGCGCCGAACCATCGCCATACTCCGGAGATAGAGCAGGAGCTGGCACGGGCGGCCAGCCGCGAGGTTAACCTGCTTTTCACTCCGCACCTCGGGCCGTTCAACCGTGGAATCTATACGACCGCTTACGCCACTACGACAATCCCGCGCAGTGAGGAAGACGCGCAACTGCTCTACGAAGGCTTTTACGAGGACGAACCGTTTGTAAAAATCCTTACCCAAAACCCGCACCTCAACTACGTGCGGGACACGAACTTCTGCTGCATACGCCCTATAATCGACGCCCGAAGCGGTAAAATGATAGTGCTCAGCGTTATCGATAACCTGCTGAAAGGCGCCGCGGGGCAGGCCGTTCAGTGTTTCAATCTTAGATTCGGTTTCGATGAAACCGAGGGACTGGCGGCGCCATTACCCACATGACTCCCAAAGGTTTCAAATTTTCGGCGATAAGCGCGGGCGTTAAAAAGAGCGGTCTTAAGGATATCGGCCTTATAGTCAGCGACCCGCTGGCCGCCGCCGCCGCGGTCTTCACAAACAGCGGGGCAAAAGCCGCGCCGGTTCTTTTGAGCATGAAAAATATCGGCAATACAAAACATCGCGCCATAATTTGCAACAGCGGATGCGCGAACGCCGCCACCGGAAAACAGGGTGCAAAAGACGCCTTAAAAACATTGAAACTTCTGGCGGCGCAACTTGGCTGCGCGACCGGCGAACTGTTGGTGGCCTCTACGGGCGGCATCAGCACATTTTTACCGATGAAAAAAATCGAAGCGGCTATGCCGAAACTTGCCTCCACGCTCGGCAGACCGCCCGCCGGTTTTTGCCGCGCCATTATGACCACCGATGCATGGCCAAAACAGACGGCCAGAAGCGTTACCGTCGGCGGGAGGAAAGTAACCGTCTGGGGCGGCGCGAAGGGGGCCGGGATGATACATCCCGACATGGCAACCATGCTCGGCTTTATCCTCACCGACGCGGCCGTACGCAAACCTCTATTGCAGTCCGCGCTAAAAGAAGCCGTGGACGAAAGTTTTAATACGATAACCGTGGACGGCGACACAAGCACTAACGACACTGTATTCCTGATGGCAAACGGCGCGGCTGGCGCGAAAACGCTAAAAAAAGGAACGCGGGACTGGACAAAATTCGTCGCCGCGCTTAAAGAAGTCTGCGGTCATCTGGCGGAAAAGATAGTGACGGACGGCGAAGGTGCAAAACGCATCGCGCATCTGTTGGTCGAAAAAGCGGCCAACGTCAAAGAAGCCCGGCTTGTGGCAGAAGCCGTAGCCGGTTCACTGCTGGTAAAAACTGCCCTTCATGGAGGTGACCCCAACTGGGGACGGATAATCGCGGCTGTCGGCTATTCCGGCGCGGAAGTTAATCCGGAAAAGATAACGCTCTACTTCGGCCCGCACTGCGCGTACCGGAACGGCCTTGCCGTAAAAAATGTGGAGACAAGGCTGGCCGCGCAGATGCGCAAGAAAAAGGTGATGATTCGATTACTGCTGGGCAGGGGAAAGGCGAAGGCCTCCATGCTCTTTTGCGATATAGGGCATAACTACGTAACCTTGAACTCTGACTACCGAACCTGACTAATGAAAACCACACCCAACCCCCTCCTTTTAAACGAAGAAGGGGGAATAATTTGGTGTCCCAATAAAATAGCGGACTAACTGTTGCGATTACTGTCCTCCCCTTTTCAAGGGGAGGTGTCCTGCTATTAGCGGGACGGAGGGGTTAAAATATTAAACCATGGGTAAAGGTAGCAAAAAATCGGTCGAAACGAACGAAAAAGCGGCGCCGAAAGAAAAAATATATTCCGTTTCGGAGATTACGCGCCTTATAAAGGATACGCTCGAAAGCGAGTTTTCGTCCGTCTGGCTCGAAGGAGAATCGAGCCGGGTTACGGACCACGCATCCGGTCATCTATACATGACGCTGAAGGAGGAAAAAGACACCATAGACGTGACGATGTGGCGGTCGTCGCGCGCAAATCTCAAGTTTTTACCGGAGCAGGGGATGCTGCTTCTCGTAAAAGGGCGGCTTTCCGTCTACGGCCCGTACGGCAAGTACCAGGTGATAGCGGAGAAGATAGAGCCTGCCGGACTGGGCGCTCTGCAGATACGGTTCGAACAGTTAAAAAAGAAGCTGGCGGCGAAAGGGTACTTCGGCGAAGAGCGCAAACGGAAGATACCGGAACACCCGGTCGCTATCGGTATCGTTACATCCGAGTCCGGCGCGGCGTTTCGCGATATCGCAAGGATAGCGCACCGCAGAAATCCCGGCGTAAAACTGATTCTTGCGCCGGTGCTTGTGGAGGGCGGCGCGGCGGCAGGGCAGATTGCGCAGGCGATTGAGGATTTCAACAGATTCGGCAAAGTGGACGTGTTGATAGTCGGCCGCGGAGGCGGATCGCCAGAGAGCCTCTGGGCGTTCAATGAAGAGATTGTCGCCGATGCTATCTACAAATCAAAGATTCCTGTAATAAGCGCAGTAGGACACGAAATAGATTTTACTATTTCCGATTTCAGTGCCGATCTGCGCGCATCGACGCCGAGCGCGGCGGCGGAGCTGGCGGTGAAAAACCGCGCCGATCTTTTAAAAGACGTAGGATCGCTTTACGAACGATTGACGGGAGCAACGCTCGGTATGATGCGCGATCTGCGCGGTCAACTGCGCGAACTTGCGCGAAGGCCAATCTTTACCGACCCGACGCGCTTCATGGAGCAAAACCGCATGCGCATCGACGAGCTTTTCAGCCGTATGGTTAGCGGCGTAAAACGCAACCGGCTGGAAATCGACAGAAACGTTTCATCTATTGCGAAACATCTTCACGCGCTAAAACCGTCCATGCAGATAAAAAGGAAAAAGGATCAGGTAGAGAGCTTGCGAAAAAATCTTTATCAACTGCTTGCCGCTCAGCTTGGCGGTAAGCGAAGGCGGTTCGAGACGGCGGGCGGCAAGCTGAACGCGCTTTCACCGATGAAAGTGCTGGAGCGTGGCTATTCAATTACGCGCAAACCGGACGGCGCGGTAATCACCGATCAGGCGCAGACAAAAATCGGCGAACTACTTGAAATCCTGCTCCACAAGGGACGCGTCGCCGCCCGCGTGGAAAATAAAATATCTATGGATAAATCAGGGAATTTGTAAAACAACTCCAATAAACAGGAGCTAAAAGATGTCATCTATGAAATGCAGAGCAATGTCGATGTTATTTCTTGCGTTAACATTGACTTTATCTTCTGAAAATATATTTGCGGAACATGTGCGCTTCTCGGATGAGAAGGTATATTTTGAGGATTTTACTCTGGATCTTCCATTGGGCCTGGAGGCGGAAAAATTTTACGTTCCCGCGGATAACCCGATAAGCAGGGAAAAAGTGGAGCTGGGGCGCGCCCTTTTCTACGACGAACGGCTTTCCAGGGATGACTCGGTCTCGTGTTCGACATGCCACTCTCCCGACAACACTTTTACGGACAACCTCCCGTCGTCGATGGGTATCGACTTGCAGGAAGGCGACAGAAGCGCGCCGACAATAATTAACCGCGCGTTTTCCAGAGAGCAGTTCTGGGACGGCAGGGCCGCCTCCATGGAAGAGCAGGCGAAGGGGCCGTTGATTAACCCCATAGAAATGGGGATGCCAAGCCATGACGCCGTAGTGAAAAAGGTAAGCTCGATTAAAGGTTACCGGGTCTGGTTCCGGCGTGTCTTTGAAAAGGATGTGAACATAGACGACATTGCAAGGGCAATCGCCGCGTTCGAAAGAACTCTGCTTTCCGGCGATTCCAGGATGGACAGGTTCACTTCGGGCGATAAAGAGGCGTTTACAGAAGCGGAAAAAAGGGGGTTGGAACTTTTCAGGGGAAAGGCGCGGTGCAATCAGTGCCACAGCGGATTCAACTTTACGGACGAGAAATACCACAATATCGGCGTTGGCTGGGAATCCGGACGGCTTGACCTGGGGCGTTATATGGTCACCGGTAAGACGAAGGATATAGGGACATTTAAAACCCCTACCCTGCGCGACATCGCAGGCACCGCCCCGTATATGCACGATGGCTCCATGGAAAGCCTCGAAGAGGTGGTGGAATTTTACGACCAGGGCGGCTTCGGCAACCCTTTTCTGGATGTTGAAATGAGAAGATCCGGCAAGTCGCTGATGGAAATGCTGGATGCGCCCGTAACAAAAGAGGGCGAAAAAAAGGACAGTATCGAGGGCACCAAACTTAACCTTACGACTCAGGAAAAGGCGGACCTGATCACTTTTTTAAACACGCTTGACGGTAAGGGTTGGCAAAACGCTGTAGCGCCGGTTTCCTTTCCGAAGTAAATTGCAGACTGCTCCTCTTTATGCCTCGCAAGGTCTGTATCGCCACCCGCTTGGAAAATGACAAAGATGGGTAGCGTCACCTTTTTGGAACAAGCGGTCATTTACACAGAGAATCTTACTGGTTCGCTTTGTGCAGAACTAACCCGGATTATTCATGAAATGTCCCCTCCTTTTCAAGGAGGGGAATTGAAGGGGTGGTTTTCCTTTTTGTTTTAACCCTTCCGCCGCTTACGCGGCGCCTTCCCTTGAAAAGGGAAGGACATCCCGAAAATACACTCTGTCTTTTTGCGCAATTCCTGAAATGCGTGCAAGTAGCATATTTTAAACTGGTTACGACCTATAATTTGAAAATTCAATTTCTTCATGAATAATTCGGGCTAGCGTGAGCACTTTTGAAACAACGTTATTGAAGGGCTATAGTGCGTAACTGGCTACCAAAAATCATCAGGTTTAATGCCAAACCTTCGAAGAGCGGCTTTAATTACAGGAACGGAAATGCTATCTCCTGCTCCGTGGCACCTTATCGGATATTGTGCGCCCTTTCTGGAGCCATGCGTCTTCGGCAATAAAAGTATCCGCTCGGAGCCCTTGCCCCTATTGCGGATTTCTACGACGCCGAATTTTCTAAGTCTTTTTAGAAGCTCCCTATATTTTAAGGGATTAGGCACAGCAGGCATTTGCGAAAACAACCGGAGGCACAAACCCTGCTCGTCGCGGCGCCTTGGCTAGCGGGACGCGCTTTTTCTCCTGTTTTTTGCACTGGTAGAATTTTTCCCATACCTCTGGCGGAGCAGGGTGATAGAGGTTGTCCAGATTATTGTTGGCAAAAGCATAACCGACTTGTGCCCCAATAAGGTGGACCATATCAGCAAGAACTGTTCTCCTGTTTGTGGAAGTGGCGACAATGTCCAGTTCCAGGCAATGGGCTACCCATTCGCGGCCTTCTTTTTCCAAAACCACATTAAATGTGACCGCATTATCCTTTACAGACATTACGCTGGTTCCTCCTTCATTCTATTTGAGCGCAATCCTCACTGAATATATTTTTCGGATTTTGCGCAAGTCCTCTTGCCGTTCAAAATTATTATACAACGAAAAGTGTGGATGAAATAAGAAAGCCATCATTTTGAAACCGCTGTAGTGAACGGCTATAATGCCGCAATGGCAAAAACAGACATTAAATTTGAAAAAGCGCTTGAGCGTTTGGAAGATATCGTCGGCACGCTGGAAGGCGGCGACATGGAGTTGGAAAAATCCCTCAAAATGTTCGAGGAGGGGATAAAAATGGCGCGTCTGTGTCAGACGCATCTTTCAACGGCCGAAAAGAAGATTGAAAAACTGATAAAAAACAGGGACGGAGAGTTTTCCACAAAGCCGATTGAGGAGGAGCCGGAAGAAGAGCCGGAGGATACCAGCGACCAGGATGAACTCCCGTTTTGAAGATATCCGCCGGGAGGTGGATGACGAGCTTCGCAATGTATTCGACACCCGCGGCGATATTCCCAAAAAGCTTCTCGAGTCCATGCGTTATTCCATTTTTGCGGGCGGCAAACGGCTGCGCCCCACTCTCGTTGCGCTGGCCGCTGAAGCGGTAGGCGGAGATCGCCGCGCGGCTATGCCGACGGCGGCGGCGTTTGAAATAATACACACGTACACGCTTATTCATGACGACCTCCCCGCGATGGACGACGACGACCTGCGGCGCGGCCTGCCGACGAACCATATAAAGTTCGGCGAGGCGACGGCGATACTGGCTGGCGACTCGCTATTGACTCTTGCGTTCGAGCTTATGGCCAAGCCGCTGCCTGAAGAGATGGGCGTATCCCCATCGGTACAATTGGAGGTTGTAAGAAGGGCGGCGGTCGCCGTCGGCGCGCAGGGCACCGTCGGCGGACAGCAGATAGACCTTCAATCAGAAGGGAAAAACGGCGATATGGAACTGCTCCAGCAGCTTCACGACCTCAAAACCGGCGCCATGATCGGCGCCGCCGTGGAATGCGGCGGCCTTCTGGGCGGGGCCGATGAAAACGAATTGGCGGCTCTCTCCTTATACGGGAAAAAAATCGGTCTGGCTTTCCAGATAATCGATGATATCCTTGATGTTACGGGGGACAGTGAAAAGCTCGGCAAAAAAACGGGGATGGACGAGCAAAAAAGCAAGATGACCTACCCCGCCATGCTGGGGCTGGAGAAATCAAAAGTTATGGGGGAGGAACTTGTGGAACAGGCTGTCGGAAGCATTAAAGGCTTGCGCGGCGATACGGGTCCGCTTGCCGAACTCGCCCGCTACATAACCGTGAGGACGAATTAAGAATGTCGCTGCTTGAAAAGATAAAAGGCCCGGCCGACCTGAAAAATCTCGCCGAAAAAGAATTGGAAATCCTTGCCGGCGAGATAAGGGAAAAAATCATTGAGGTCGTCGCAAAAAGAGGCGGTCATCTGTCACCCAATCTTGGCACAGTTGAGCTTACTCTGGCGCTCCACCAGGTTTTCGACTTCTCCAAAGACAAAATCGTCTGGGACGTAGGCCATCAGTGCTACACGCACAAGCTGGTAACCGGAAGATACAAGCAGTTCGACACCCTCCGAATGGAAGGCGGCATCTGCGGTTTCCCGCGGCGTGAGGAAAGCGACTACGACCATTTCGACACCGGTCACGCGGGAACCTCGATATCGGCGGCGCTCGGTTTTGCCTACGCGCGCGATCTGGCAAAAAAAA
The DNA here is from genome assembly GCA_046754425.1 of Nitrospinota bacterium. GTDB lineage: Bacteria > Nitrospinota_A > UBA7883 > JACRGQ01 > JACRGQ01 > JBHHVT01. The sequence goes on from JBHHVT010000005.1 coordinate 14,611, forward strand.
TCACGACATCGTCGCGGTAATCGGCGACGGCGCGATGACCTCCGGCATCTCTTTCGAGGGACTGAATAACGCCGGCGCGCGCAAAACGGACATCATCGTAGTGCTAAATGATAACGAGATGTCCATCTCCCCGAACGTCGGAGCTCTTTCCGCGCACCTTAACCGCATCATAAGCGGCGAACTCTACAATAAGATGATTCAGGAAGTAGAGAACCTGCTTAATAAAATCCCTGCTGTCGGCGAACAGATGACATACATTGCGCACAGGGCGGAAGAGGCGATTAAGGGAATTATCGTACCCGGGCGGCTTTTCGAGGACCTCGGCTTTAAATATTTCGGCCCGATAGACGGTCACAAACTGCCGTACCTTCTGGAAACCTTTGAAAGCGTTAAAAAACTCAAAGGCCCGCGCCTCATCCATGTAGTTACGCAAAAGGGTAAGGGGTACGCGTACGCGAAGGAAGAATCAGGCTCATGGCACGGCACATCGCCGTTTGAAATCTCTACCGGCATACGGAAAAAATCCGACCGTGCCAGTTACACTTCCATATTCGGAAAAACGATGGTGGAGCTTGCGGAACACGACGAAAAGATACTGGCCGTTACCGCCGCCATGAAAGAGGGAACCGGCCTGACGGAGTTTGCGGAAAAATACCCCGACAGGTTTTTCGACGTCGGCATAGCGGAACAGCACGCGGCCACTTTTGCGGGCGCGCTGGCGGCGGGAGGCTACAAACCGGTAGCGGCTGTCTACTCCACCTTCATGCAGAGGGCGTACGATCAGCTTGTCCACGACATCGGCAACATGAACCTGCCCGTTACTTTCGCGCTCGACCGCGCGGGAATAGTGGGCGACGACGGTACGACGCACCAGGGAGTTTTCGATTTCTGCTTCCTCCGGCACGTCCCCAACATGACCGTCATGGCCCCGAAAGACGAAAACGAACTGAGGCAGATGATTTTCACCGCAGTTAACCATAAGGGCCCGATCTCCTTACGCTATCCGCGGGGGGAGGGACTGGGAGTGCCGCTGGAACAGACGTACCGTAAACTGGAAATCGGTAAAGGGGAGCTTCTTAAAGAGGGCCGCGACCTTGTTATCTGCGCAATCGGCAACCGCGTTTCGGAAGCGGCGGATGCGGCCCAAATGCTGGAAGAGGAAGGGTATTCTGTCGCCGTTATCAACGCAAGGTTTGTTAAACCGCTCGATATCGAGCTTATCTCACACTGGGCGGTGCGGTGCGGGCACCTGCTTACGGTCGAGGAAAATGCCGTTATGGGCGGTTTCGGATCGGCAGTATTTGAAGAGCTGCGCAATGCGGGATTCGGTTCAATCGCGGGGAGTATGCTGGGCATCCCGGACAGATACGTGGAACACGCGCCTCAGGAAAGATCGCGGCAAAAGTTCGGCCTGAACGCGAAAGGTATCGCCCTTAAGGCAAAGGAGTTCCTGCGGCTCCCAACCGACGTGGTATCGCTTACCAAAATAAAAAAAGACGCCGCTTCGAAATCATGAGGCAGTTCAATAAATAATACTGTATCGCAAGGTAATATTGACATTACTAACAGTATGTGTTAACAAGTCTCTAAGTGAGATTTTCATACTTTTAGCGTAATGGACGGAGATACCTTAGTACAACGCAATATAATTCTGAAAGGTTTTGCATGACCATCGCAGCTGCGTATCTCGTATCAGATGGAGTTGTACTAGGAGCAGACAGTTCCACCACTGTTCATGTCTCAACCCCACAAGGAAAAAGCGTGGTTCAACTCTTGGCCCATTCCCAAAAGGTCTTTGAAGTAGGAAATAATTCAAGGTTTGGCGTATGTACTTGGGGTGCAGGTAGCATAGGAAAGATTAGTCACCGAACAATTATTGCCCGGTTGGCAGATAAGATAAAAAAAGAAACAAGTGTCAAAGAAGCAGCAGAATATTTAATCAATATAGTAGAACCAGCTACAAAAGACGCGGGTATAGATTTTGTCGGTTATTATTTGGGCGGGCGGGAACCAGTAAGCCATGAACCTGCTTGTTTTCAAATCGAAGTTAATAAAGGTAAAATTATTTTCGAACCCTTATCATTGGGCCTGTGTTCTTTTTCTGGAAATTGGAAGTTTTTCGGCAGGGTCTTTAGAGGATATGACCCACAATTACCTGAAAACCTGATAAATGAATTAAAGCGCAATTTAAAATCCAGCATTTCGGAAAATTTTGACGATATATTTAAAACTGCCTTTGAAAAAGCTACAGCAAGCCTAGTCGCTGCGGGACATAAAGACCTGCCAATAAGAGAAGCGATTGACTTCCTATATTCATATTTGCACCTTACACTCAAAGCAGTGAAATTTTCTTTTGGGCCTCCCTCCTGTGGTGGTCCAATTGAGGTGGGGTTCATCACTACTGACCGTCCTTTTAGATGGGTTCGTCACAAACCTTTTACATCGGCAATCATAGAACAAGAAGGTAATTACGATGTCAAATAAAATTGATTTTAGTACGGAAAATATTGCTATTGTTCAGTCCCAAAGTTCAGATTGCACAGAACCTTCAACTCTTAACGGAGACCAATTGACTGAACTTAATTGGACAATCTCACTACCGGTAGCTCAAAGTAAAGCATTAACTGAAGACCAATTTATAGATACCAAGTTTCTTTTCGGCTCTTGGGTTGAAAGTGGAGATGAAGACAAACAATTGGAAGAATTATATAAGTCAAGACTTGTTTCTTCCACTCTACCTGATGAATGAAGTATCTACTCGACACGGATATCTCTTCTTATTATCTTCGTGGCAGATACAACCTTTTAGATGTTTTCTTAAGGAAAGGTATTGGCAATATACGACTCTCCAGACCAACCGTAGCACAATTAGAAGTTCTTGCTTATAAAAATCCAAGCTCAGTAATTAATTTATCAGCCATACAATCACTTTGTGAAAAATTTAATGTTCTGGAAGTCGACATAGGTACCTGGCAAAACTTTTCGAAATTGAAAGCCGAAACAGAATTAGAGGGAACAATAATAGGTGATATCGATATTCTTATAACTTCAATTGCAACTCAATACGACCTGATTGTTGTAACAAACAATGAAAAACACTTTGAAGGCCTCGTTGAAGTTGAAAATTGGACTGTAAATAATTAACAGTTTTTTAGCACCTTAATCTCTAATTCATAAACAATATGAAGAAAAGGGTCGATGTCCTGCTGGTGGAGCGCGGGCTTGCGGAAAGCAGGGAGAGGGCGAAATCGCTGATAATGGCCGGACTCGTTCATGGCGGCGGCAACAGACTCAATAAGCCGGGCGCGATGGTCGATGAATCTATGGAAATCGAACTTAAGGGCAAGGACCACCCTTACGTTTCACGCGGCGGCGTAAAACTGGAAGCACTGCTGGACGGTTTAGATATCGACGTCACAGGTAAGACAGCGCTCGATATCGGCGCGTCAACCGGTGGTTTCAGTGACTGCCTTTTACAGCGTGGCGCGGCGACCGTCACGGCCGTCGACGTGGGCAGGGGACAGATTGACTGGAAGCTGAGAAACGACCCGCGCGTCAGGTTGATGGAAAATTTAAACGCGCGCGACATCAACAAGGAAAACATCGGCGGCACGTTCGATATCGTTACGATAGACGTCTCCTTCATCTCGCTGGAGTTGATACTCGGCCCGGCGGCCTCCGTTACCACGCCGGGCGGTAAAATCATCGCCCTGGTGAAACCTCAGTTCGAGGCCGGACGAGGCGAGGTTGGAAAGAGCGGAATCGTAAAAGATGCCGCCGTCCAGAAAAAATGCGTGGAAAAGATTAAAAGTTTCGGCCTTTCATTGTCACTTGCGCTGACCGGCGAGATGGAATCTCCCATAACGGGCGCCAAAGGCAACCGCGAGTTCTTCGTGACCTTCCAGCGGCCGGAGTAGTCTCATACAATCCCATCGTGATATAATTTACGAGTTAGGGGAGCTACAGGGGAGTTGCGATGACAAAAAGTTTTACCGTCTGCATAGTCGGGCGGCCCAACGTGGGAAAATCGACACTTTTCAATAAACTCACGCGCAGTCGCAGTGCGATAGTGGACGGCACGCCCGGCGTTACACGGGACCGCATATTCGGCAGAGCTGAACTCGGCGGGGTTGACTCCTTCCTTATAGACACCGGCGGTTTCGAACCGGCAAAGGAGGAGGAGATAGTCAGCCAGGTGCGCGAACAGGCGATGCTCGCCATCGAGGAGGCGGGCGCCATCTGTCTCGTCGTCGATGGGAGGGCCGGATTGACGCCCGTTGACGAGGAGATAGCGGGACTGCTCAGAAAAAGCGGTAAACCGGCCGTTATCGCCGTTAACAAACTTGATACGCCGGTAAACGAAAACGACCTCGCCGATTTCTACCGTCTCGGTTTCGATAATACGATTCCGGTTTCAGCGGAACATTCCCGCGGACTGGGCGAACTCGGCGAGGCGCTCGCCGCCGGCAGGGGGTCCGTTGCGCCCGATGAAGAAGAGGAAGTTAAAAAGCCTCTTACAGTCGCGGTGGTCGGCTGTCCGAACGTTGGGAAGTCGTCACTCGTAAACAGGATAATAGGCGAGCGGAGGATGATGGTCTCCGATATTCCCGGGACGACGCGCGACAGCGTGGATACGCTTGTAAAGTGGCACGGCAGGGAGATCTTTTTTATCGACACGGCAGGCATACGGAAAAAAAACAGGATTTCGCAAAAGCTGGAAAAGTATTCCATCGTGATGGCCCTAAGGAGCATTGCGCGGGCAAACCTGGCCGTTTTAGTGATAGACGCCGCCAAGGGCATTACCGAACAGGATGCGCGTATAGCAGGCGTGATTAACGACGAGGCGCGAGCGTGCATAGTAGTTGTAAATAAATGGGACCTGGTGGATAAGGATAATCTCTCCACAGAACGGTTTAAAACGGATTTGCGCGAGAAGCTGAAGTTCTTATCCTTCGCTCCGATAATATTCATATCAGCAAAAACCGGCCAAAGGCTGGGAAAAGTTCTGGAGGAGATAAGTGGGGTGATGGAAGAGTACGGGAAGCGGATTCCCACCGGCCCGTTTAACCGGAGGCTTAAGGTATGGACAGAGCGCAAGCCGCCGCCGATTACCAAAGGCCGCAGGGCAAAATTCTTTTACGGGTCCCAATACAGGAGTTCGCCGCCCAGTTTCAGTTTCGTCGTCAGCAGGCCGGAAGGGATAGCCGAAGAATACAGACGGTACATAGTGAACCGCATCCGGGAGGAATACGGCTTTGAAGGCTCGCCCGTCGTCTGCCGGTTCCGGGAACGCAAAAGAAAGAGCAGAATACATGCGCAGGGCTAACCTTTTAATCTCCGCACTCGCCACGGCCGCCGTAATCGGAATCGCAATGATAGCGGTGAATCTTAGCGACTCGATTAACGACCAGGTGGAAAGGGAATTTGCCATATACCAAAGCGCGCTGGCGGAATCGTCCGCGAAAACACTGTCGCTTTTTTTCGGAGAACTGGAAAATGAACTTCTTCTCCTCTCCAGTGTCCCCTCAGTACAAAACCTGGATATAGGACAGGCCCACCGGGAGTTCAGGGCCGTTGTGGAAAAACACCAGAATCAGCTCTTTACAATCCTGCTGGTCGATTACAGAGGGGAGATAATCGCCGATCCATTGTACGGCGACCACGTTGAAGAACTTAAACAGCAGATAAGGGCTCTATTTAAAAAAATGCTGAAAAACCGCGGCCCCACGATGAGTAACAAAATCGTCTACAGGGGGCGGTTCCAGGGATTCGCGCTGGGCGTGCCGCTTATTAAGAATGTCGGCGACGATAAAAGGATGGTTACCGGTATGATAGTTGCCTATATTTCACAGGCCAACCTCGTGGCTAACCTGCTTGATCCGATAGACATAAAGGAGGGGGCGACGGCGTTCATAATGACGCACAACGGCCTTTGGTCCAGACCGGAAGATAACCAGATAGTCAGGGAAATTATTCACAACAGATGGCAAACCGATAAGGGCGGGGAGCTGGTGACGAAAATGGTCTCGGGTAAACGGGACACCGTCTGGTTCGACGAAAACGTACCGGGCAAAAAACCGGAGCCGACTCTGCTGTCGTATTCCCCGTCGCGTTTTGCGGACGTGACGTGGGCCGTGGTATTAAGGACGCCAAAGGCGGAGATTACCAAGCTGGTACGAAAAAGTCAGATGCAGTCTTTGGTAATGGCGCTATTCGCCGTGCTGGTCGTGATGGTCGGCGGAATGTCGCTGATGCGTATAAACAGGGTACGTGCGGTCGCGGAGGAAAAGGCGCGTTACTCCGCGGAACTTGCGGATAAAAACAGGGAACTTGAAAAACTCAGCCGGATAAAAGACGAGTTTGTCTCGATAGTTTCCCACGACCTGCGCTCGCCCATAGGAGTAATACAGGGGTTCGCAAAAGTGATGCTTCCGGAGGCGGAAGAAACCGGCCAAAACCTCAAACCTGTAGAAGCCATTATCCGGTCCGCCGACCGTCTCCTGGGTATGATTAACGATATCCTTGACCTGGCGCGCGTGGAGGCGGGAGAACTGAAACTGAGCTTCAGCGATGTGGAAGTTAGCGGCCTCATAAAGGAGACCTTCAAGGCGGCTGAATTCAATGCGGAGCAAAAACGTATACGTCTCGTTTACGAAGCGGGCGACGCGCCGAAAGCTATCCGGGCGGACAACAACAAGCTCTACCAGGTTATGAACAACCTCATAGGCAACGCGATTAAGTTTTCGCCGGAAAACGAAACGATTACAGTCCGAAGTTCGTCGGTTAACGGCACCCTGAAAATTTCCGTCTCCGATAACGGCCCCGGTCTCAGCGAAGAGGAGCAGGAGGCGGTGTTCGACAGGTTCAAGCAGGTAGGCCGCAAACATGCCGGAAGCGGACTCGGCCTGGCAATATGCAAACAGCTTATCGAACTCCATAGCGGCAGGATATGGGTGGAGAGCAAACAGGGCGAAGGAGCCGACTTCCTTTTTTCGGTTCCGGTAAACGGCAGTGAGAGGGAAACAGAAAATTGAAAATCCTTGCTGTTAAAAACATCAGCGTGGAAGGACCGGGAACGCTTGGCGGTTTCCTTGAAAAAAGCGGCTGTCGGATGGAAATCGTTAACCTGGAAGCGGGTGAACGACTGCCGGAAAACGTGGACGGTTATAGACTCGTTTTAATCCTCGGCGGCCCGATGAATGTCTACGAGGAAAACAGATACCCTTTTTTGCGCGACGAACTTTCGCTTATCGAATCGTGCGTTAAAAGTGAGACAAAAGTTTTAGGTCTTTGCCTGGGCGGACAGCTTATCGCACGCGCGCTCGGCGCGAAAGTAACGAAAAACCAAAAGAAGGAAATAGGCTGGTTCGATCTTCAGTTTACCGATGCCGGAAAAACTTCGCCGCTATTTTCCGGCCTGCCTGAAAAGTTGAAAGTGTTCCAGTGGCACGGCGACACGTTCGATATACCTGACGGCGGCCTTCATCTTGCCCGCTCCGAGCTGTGCGAAAACCAGGCATTCCTTTACGATAATACTGCGCTTGCGCTTCAGTTCCACGTCGAGATACAAGGCGCGAACGATGTTGAACAATGGTGCCTAGCCTACCGCGAAGAACTCGAACGCGAAAACGGCGAGAACGCACTTGCGGAAATTATAGCCGCCACGCAAAAAGAGGTGCCGACGCTTGCGCCGATTGCCGACCGTTTTTACGAAAACATCCTGCACTGGGTCGGCGGTGCCGACTGACATTATGCTGGCGCTAACGCAGGCGGCCTTCTTTATGTAGGGGCGCCGCTCGCTGCGCCATAGGCAGGGCAAGCCCAGCCCCTGCATACGATTATGGCGCCGTCATATTTCATCCCGATGCAACGCGGCAGGGACTTTATAGTCGCATACTGTTTTATGTTTACCATCCCCACCCAAGCAGTAAGGCAAACTGGCCGTAATCGGCATTTCCTTTTACGCCAAAAAGCGTCACATCCGTTCCGCCTAATGACCTGAGATCAAAACCGAGGTTAAACGATTTACCCAGCCTCCAGTAAATGCCGGCGTCAAGGAACAGTCCGCTTGAGTTATCGCTATCGCTTACCGCAATTCCTCCTGACGCAGCCTCCACCTCTGCCCTGATAGAGGAAAGCCCGGCCGACAGAAACGGATGCATCGGGCCTACTTCCCAGTCTTTAAGGACTCCGATGCTAAACTCAGATGTGCGTCCCGTTACCGCGATGCCACCAAGAATGGTATCCTCTTTTTTAGAGCCCGAAAAACCGATTACCGGACGTACTATCCATGATTCTTTACCAAAATCCACGTTAATCCCAAACATGGTTTGGTCTTCCAAGGGCTCCCAGTCGGTCTTATCCGCCATGGTCCTGGCGCCCAGCTGAAAATTCACATTGCCAGTCCATTCCTGCGCGGTGACAGACGCGGTGTTTGTGAAAAAAATTAACATTCCGATTATGATGTATTTAAGAAATCGAATCATTGCCATCCACCCCTCGCAAAAATATTAATAAAAAATATTGTGCGATCTCTGAAGATTATTTTACACTCCCCAATTGAAAAAAATCAATGGCAAACCGTAAAGCCCGACAGTAAAAAATACGGCTCCCGTGTCCGTCAGCTATACCGGCAAAAATTGCTGGTTTCGGTCAGTCTTGCCGTCAAAAATGCGGCTAATCAGCTCAATGCTGACACTAACATATTGTTTTTATACCCTTTCCCCTACGGCACGATTGTTGAATAACATATGGGCAGGTTATGAAATATGGAAATGAAAATGTTGGAAAAAGAGAAAGAGTTGTTGCCGAGGCTCCTGTTTATGAAACTCGATCTGGATATCGAGGTTGAGGAAGACGACATGTTCCTTGAAGGGATGTTTGCCGAACCGGAAGAGTCCGCTCGGGATATGTTCATACAACGACAGTTGAATTCGAGTGTGAGGTAACTGATATGTTGATTACTCAGGAAATAGCCGTGATAGACGAGGAGGAAACCACATTGACAGTTCATCACGCGGATACGGACCTGAAAACGATACTTTACGACGAGGCGCTTAAAATCGCCGAAAGCGTCGAAGATGCGAAGGCGCTGGCCGAAGAGGCTTACAACGACTTCCTTGCTCATCACGCGTTAAGTGCCTAATTTGCTTTTACCCTGACTCCCGTTATTTGAACTTCCCCACAACCTCTTATAACGGGAGCTTTTTCTTTTTCTCCCCTCACTGTCTTCGCCCGTTGCGCTGCCGTTGATTTTTACGCGCGCAAACGTTTTAATGAACCACCATGAATTATGAAATCGTAATCGGCCTCGAGGTTCACGCACAGCTTAATACGAAGTCCAAAATCTTTTGCGGCTGCTCCACGCAGTTCGGCGCGGAGCCGAACAGCCAGACCTGCCCCATCTGCACCGGCATGCCTGGCGTACTGCCCGTCCTTAACCGGGAGGTGGTAAACAAGGCGATTATGGCCGCCGTCGCCACCGGATGCGACGTGGCGGAGCTTTCGCGATGGGCGCGTAAAAACTACTTCTACCCCGACCTGCCGAAAGGCTACCAGATATCGCAGTTCGAACTGCCGCTTGCGGTAAACGGAAAAATAAAAATCATCTCGAACGGCGGGAGCAAAACCATCCGCATACACCGTATTCACATGGAAGAAGACGCCGGCAAACTGATACACGGCGAAAACCTGGGCGACCCCGATCATAGCTATGTGGATTTAAACCGCACGGGCGTTCCGCTCGTCGAAATCGTGAGCGAGCCGGACATGCGCTCGCCCGAAGAGGCGAAAAGCTACCTCGTAAAACTGAAATCCATCCTTCAGTACCTCGAAGTCAGCGACTGCAACATGGAAGAAGGCTCCATGCGCGCGGACGCGAACATATCGCTGAGGCCCAAGGGACAAAAGGAGCTCGGCACGAAAACGGAAATAAAAAACATGAACTCCTTCCGCTTTTTACAGAAGGCGCTGGAGTACGAAATAGAGCGGCAGGCGGATATCTTAAGCGAAGGCGGCAGGATAGTTCAGGAAACGCGCCTGTGGGACGCGAACAGGGGAGTCACCGAATCGATGCGAAGCAAGGAGGAGGCGCACGACTACCGCTACTTCCCCGATCCCGACCTCGTGCCATTGCGGGTCGGAAGGGAGTGGATTGAATCCGTAAAGGACGGTCTGCCGGAACTGCCCGACCCGAGGCGCGAGCGGTTCGTAAGCGAATACGAAATACCGCCGTACGACGCGGAAGTGCTGACGGAAGAGCGCAAGGTCGCCGACTATTTTGAAGAGACCGTTAAACAAGGCGCGGACGCGAAAGCGGCATCCAACTGGATAATGACCGACATCCTTCGCGTTTTAAAAGAAAGCAACATTGCGATCGGCGACTGCCCGGTAACGTCGTCGATGCTCGCGTCCATGTTGAAACTTATCAAGGACGGCACGATCTCCGGCAAGATAGCGAAAACGGTTTTCGAGGAAATGGATAAATCCGGCAAGTCTCCCGAAGAGATAGTGAAGGAAAAAGGCCTCGTGCAGATTACCGACACGTCGGAAATAGAAAAGTTCGTCGAAGAGGCGATTGCGTCCAGCCCCGAAAACGTCGCCGCCTACAGAGAAGGAAAAACAAAAATCATCGGCTGGTTCGTCGGCCAGGTAATGAAAGCATCCAAAGGCAAAGCCAATCCTGCCCTCGTCAATAAACTGCTGAAGGAAAAGTTAGGTAACTAAGTTAGAAATATACTATATTCTTTAAATGGCAGTTCCAAAGGATACCATTTGGCCAATCGATCCTCATTCAATCGCCAAACACGAGATCTTACGCAGGTATCTTGAAGCATGGTTCCCAATTTTAAATAGATTTCATGGACGAATAGTCTATATCGACGGTTTTTGTGGGCCCGGTCGTTACCTTGAAGGAGAAAAAGGTTCCCCGATTATTGCATTAAATGTCGCAGCAAACCATAGAAACGAATTAGCGGGCGATTTAATATTTATATTCATTGATGAACGTAAAGATAGA